>JAYTXO010000174.1:0-19070 GCA_043742905.1 Microbacteriaceae bacterium
TGGAGTCGTTCGGCGTGACTGTTGTGAATCTCGTTGTAGCGGCTGCGTGTCTTCGGGGTCAGTTCCACCTCGATCAACTCACGCAGCCCGTCACGGATCGCGACACCATCCGCCGCATGGTCACGACCACCGAGCGTGCTCCGATCCCGCTCCCACAGATACCCCTGGGCCAGGTATCGGGCGGCCACCCGCGCCACCGCAATCTCGTGCCGCTGCGTCTGTCGGTTCAACCGTGGCGCCGTCTTCCCGACCGCCAGATACGTCGGCCACACGATCGACACCCCATGGAAGGTCGGCTGCCAACTGTCAACCAAAGCAACGTCGCGCATCCGCGCCACCCAGTTCTGCGCCTTACGACGATGCACCGGCACGACCGGGAAAGACTCCGCCAGCACGGCCGGCAGCGCCCTCCGGATCGCCTCGAAGTCGGCCATCCGAACCACATCCAGCCACAACAACATGGCCTCGTCCCGGTCCGTCAACTGCACCATTTCGAGCTCTCTCCCCTCCGGTCCGATCGCACTTCTTTTTTTCAAACTTTTACTTCTTCTTTTTCCCTGTTCAACCACCTGTCCACACTTTCCAACCTCCCCTACACAACTTGTTGGGTGTGGGAGGTTGGAAAGCTGGCTCGCCAGGGACAGGTGGCTGAACAGGGAAAAAGATGCCCAACCCCGGCGTTTGGTACGGCGCAATACGTGCCGTACCGATATCCAATTCCCTCGCCCCCGAATAGGGGTAGAACGACTCGCCGAGATCTGCGAGTTCACCTCAAGTGATGGTTGAGACTTCATCGCCGCACCGACTTCAAGAGCGCGTCTTCGCCGTCACCGGTTGCCTTCTCGATGCGGTCCAGCAGCAAATCCACGGCGACCCGGATCAGGGTGTTCTCCGTCACGCGGGGTCCTGCCGAATGCCGCTCCCGATTCAGCCGACGAGCGTGTGAGGTGAGCGATACGAGTTGGTCCTCCCGCAACCTGGTGTCCTTGCGAACGAAGCGCCGATACGTCGGCCTGACGGCCTCCGCGGCCTCGGCCGGCCGCACCGCAGCTTGCTTCGGAGCAGCCGCCGCTTCCTCGTTCTCCGCTGCTGGCCGCTCGATCGAGGTCGACCGTTCCGGCAGCTCGGCTGCGACTGGTGGCATCGGATCGCCGATGTTGCTAAGTAGCTGGCCCAGGTTCGCCCGCCCCATCAGACCCGCACCGCGGTTTCGTTGGCCCACAGCGACATCAACTCCAGCGCCACAGCACGGTAGTCATCGATCGCTTTCATGGTCTGCCGCGACTGCGGGTACTGGGTCACCACCACACCATCGATGGGTGCGTCGGAGTGGATCTTGTAACGCCGAATCGAACGCCGAAACCTCGGCAGGAGTAGCCCGTCGATGAGAGCCTCCGCATCTTCAAGCTGGCCGGGGATGCGCATATCGATCTTGGACAACAGCACCCGAAACAGCGTCCCGGACGGTTCGATCAGGGAGCGGATCGTGCGCACCATCGGCGGCACACACAACGCTTCCGGCTCCGTTGGAATGATCGCAAAATCAGCAACCTCCAACACCGAAGCCAGGATGCGGCTATCGGTGAGGTTGCCCGGAGTATCGACGAACACAATGTCGTAGGGCAGGTCCCGCATTCGGGACAGGTTGCTGACATCGGTGTCCGAGGCGAAGTCGAACGGAAGCGCCTCGCCAGCGGTCGTGGCCCACCATGTTGTGGACTGCTGCGGATCAACATCAACCACCAGAACACGGGAATGCTCCGCCGCGACCGCGGCAAGGTTCATCGTCGTGGTCGTCTTCCCCGCACCACCCTTCTGGTTAGTAATCGCCACGATTCTCATCTGCTGGTCCTTTCGGTAGAGACGCACTGCGGAAGTGCGGGACTTCCGAAGTTCGGAAGTTCGGCACTGCGGAGGTTCAGTACTTCGGTACTGGGGAACTTCGAAACTTCGGTGTTGGTGCATCGTGCACGTCCTGATTCTTCGTTGCTTGTCCTGGTTAACTTCCTGCTTAAAGGGGCACACAAATCGGTCCCCTGGACGACCAAAAAGTTGCCCCCTTAGGGGTTCAGAAAGTTGCCCTCTGTGGAGACCAAAAATCGGTCCCCTGCTTCTGGAGGAACGGCAACGGGATCGGGTCGTTGAACCGCTTCTTGAAATGTGCTGACGCGACCTGCAAATCGAACTCAGCCGTCTGACCATTGCCACCAGGGCGCACCCAAACGATCGCACCCCTATCGACAAGCTCCCTCGTCGCCCGCTTCACCGCACGAAACGCAGCCTCGGACCCGTTATCCGGCGCCATAAACCCGAGCGCGAACGCCGACGACTCCCGGCGACCGAAATAGCGACGCGGTGCCTGACCGGCCGGATTGTCATCGTCATCCCAACACTCCAGAGCCATATGCAGAAACAGCCTCGCCGCCGTACTGCCCAGACCCAAACTCGCGGCCGTATAGACCGCACTCTTCGCCGCGTAGAAACCCATCAGCTCCCCATCGACGATCTGCGGGCTCGGCGATAGCGCTGTCACGCGTGAACCGTCGCGACGGACCGGAGCTGAACACTCGCCTCCACCCAGGCGATGACCTCCGAGCGGCGGTACAGAACGATCTTCTTAGTGGGCTTGTAGAACCGAGGTCCACCCGCCTGATAGCGGAGCCCGGCCAACGTCCTCTTGTTGAGACCAGTGATCTCGGCGACCACCGCTGGTGTTACGAAGTCCTCATCCATAGTCTCTCCCGTGGTTTCAACAACAAACACTGAATTGTGTTGTCAAAAGCACGCTATATGCTATTCTCCAAAATGACAACCATCTGGTTGCTATCCTTTCGAAATGGCGGATTATGCACTGGAGCGCAGCATCGGGGCACGTATTCGTGCCGCCCGGAAGACTCGTGGATTCAAGTCGTCACACGACCTCGCGAACGCCATCGGCGCACCCAACCTGACCGAAGCGATCATCGAGAACATCGAGGCTGGCCGAAAGTTGGACTTGAACATTAGCCAGGTGCTCAACATCGCGATGGTGCTTCACGTCCCAGTCAGTTCCCTGCTCGCCCCAATGGCGCGCCCCTCGGACTCTCTTGACCTGCCGAACCTGGCATCACGGTTCGCCGGCATGACCGCATCTGAGTTCGATGCGTGGCTCGCCAGCATCCCGAACGCGGAATATCGCGCTGACACGGCCGCTGAGCGAAATGATCTGGCCGAACTGCAAGCGCTCCGCGAGCTTCAAGTCCTCCACAGGGAGCTCCGCCGGCTCTCCCTCATCAAAGACCTCGCCGACAACGAACTCAACGGAACCGACGATCGAATCGAAGACACTGCCCGTCAGATCGAGCAGCTCAGGACCTACCTGGCTTCGGCCGGTTGGGACCTCGACACCGGAGACTAAAAGGAGCATCCCGTGGGGAGCGTCGAAGCCTACAAGACCGCCGAAGGTCGAAGGTATCGAGTTCGCTACCGGGATCCAGACCGTCGCTCACGCGAGAAAGGCGGCTTCGTTCGCAAGATCGACGCGGAGCAGTACCTCGCCAACGTGACAGTGGCCGCAAGACGCGGCGAGTACGTCGACCCAGCAACTGCGCGCGTCACGATCGCCGAACTCGGCGCCGAGTGGCTCGCCAATCAGACTCACTTGAAGCCCTCATCCCTCCGTCCGCTCGAGATCGCCTGGCGAATCTACGTCGAACCTCATTGGGGTCTACGCCGGATCGGAGAGATCAAACACTCCGAAGTGCAGTCCTGGGTTGGACATCTATCTGCCAACGGATCCCGCTCGGCGACCACGGTCATCCGCGCCTTTGGTGTCCTCGCAGGAATCTTGGACGTCGCGGTCAAGGACCGAAGGATTCCCACGAACCCTGCCCGGGGAGTGAACCTGCCGCGGAAGGGTAAGAAGCGACGCGCCTACCTGACCCACCGGCAAGTTGAGCTTCTCGCGCGGCAGTCCAGGGACAAGTCCACGCTGGTATATCTGTTGGCATACTGCGGCGTGCGTTGGGGCGAGGCGACGGGCCTCCGTGTGGGCAACCTCGACATGAGCCGACGCCGTCTCTTCGTCGAAGAGAACGCGGTGACCGTGGGAAGTGCGCTGATCGTCGGCACTCCCAAGAGTCACGAGACTCGAAGCGTTCCCTTTCCCGAATTCCTCGAGCCGCTCTTGCGATCGGAGACCGCAAGTAAAACAAGGGACCAGCTCGTCTTCGGCAACGGCTTGAGCCACCTACGCCCCTCAAACAGCGACGGCGGGTGGTTCAGCGGTGCGGTCACGCGCTGCAAAGCCTCGGATCCAGACTTCCCGGCCATGACTCCGCACGACCTGCGGCATACGGCAGCGAGTCTCGCGATCTCCGCCGGAGCCAACGTCAAGGCAGTCCAACGGATGCTCGGCCACGCCTCCGCCGCCATGACCCTCGATGTCTACGGCGACCTCTTCGAAGACGATCTTGACGCCGTTTCAACACGTCTCAACGCAGCTCGAACTCAATCAGTTGTGGGGGATCTGTGGGGGATGGGCCGATCTGAGTAAGAAAAAACCCCGGAATCTCAATGATTCTGGGGCCTTTTCGACGCGGTACCGGTGGGATTTGAACCCACGGACGGGATGAACCGTCACATGTTTTCGAGACATGCTCCTTCGGCCGCTCGGACACGGTACCGAGGGGAATCCTAACGCAGGCCGGAAGCGCTGCCGACGCCGTCAACCCGCTCTCTGAGACGTCTCACAGAACCCAGCCCCTGTCAGCGGATTCATAGGCTCTCCCAAAGCGGCACTCATGTGCGCTGCTGAGCATTCGAGCATGAAGATTCCCCGCCGTGTGCTCATCAACGGAGGGCTCGCCGTCGTGATCGTCGCCGCGCTTGTCATCGCCGGTCTCGTGCTGTTCAAGCCTTTCTCCGCCACCTCCGCCTCAGCGATGGGAACGCTGCTGACGTCGACCGTGCAGCAAGGCACGGTCAGCAGCACTGTGAGCGCGAGCGGAGCGATCGATCCGGCATCCACGACAGTGGTGTCGTTCGCCGTCTCAGGGACCATCGCAAGTGTGAACGTCAGAGTGGGGCAAACGGTGACGGCAGGCGAGGTGCTCGGCACCCTTGACCCAAGCGCCCTTCAAACCACCGTCGACCAGGACTATCAGGCATACGTGTACGCCGGCCAAGACCTGGCAGCTGCCGAGGTGCAGCCGAACGCGCAGGTCTCGCAGATCAACTCATCGAAACAGGCCCTCACTCAGGCGCGCAACACCTATAACGCCGCAAAGACTCAGCTCGCCCAGGCGACTCTGACATCACCGGTTGCCGGCCTGGTCATCGCCGCCAGTGGCACCGTTGGTGGGTCGTCAGGATCGGGCTCATCATCAGGATCGGGCTCGTCGTCAGGATCGAGTGGCTCATCTGGATCGACTTCGTCGACGGCGACGAGCACCTCGAGTTCCGGATTCGTCACCGTCGCCAATACCGCGCAGTACATCGTCACCGCGAACATCGCCGAAGCCGATATCGCCAACGTCACCCTCGGGCAGTCGGCAACTGTCAGTTTCCCGGCCATGACCGGAGTAACCGCCACCGCAAAGGTCACGAACATCGCGCCGATCGCGACCACCTCCAACTCGGTGGTCACTTACGCGACCACGATCACTTTGGATTCCGTACCCGCCAAGGTGCGTCTCGGTCAGACTGCCACGGTAGCGATCACCGTCGCGGCCAGCGCTGCCGACGCTCTCTATGTTCCTGCCGCGGCGGTCACGACCGCTAGCGACGGCACCTCGACTGTCAAGGTCGTCGACTCCAAAACGGGAAAGACTTCGATCGTCTCGGTCACAACCGGTGTGATCGGGGACGCTGGAACGGAGATCAAGTCGGGCCTGGCCGTTGGTGAGACGATCGTGATCGGCACGGTGTCGGCCAGCACGACGGCGACCACCGGCACCGGAACAGGCCCGGGATCTGGCACGGGAGCTGGCACGCGCGGCGGGTTCGGCGGGAACGGCGGATTCGGCGGCACGGGTGGCTTCAACTCCCGCGGAGGTAACGGATGACGCCCGTAGCGGCTCCGACCCTCGACGACTTCGCCGCGGCACCCGCGACGAGTGAGGCTCCCATACTGGAGTTGCGTGGCATCCGTCAGGTCTACGGTGAAGGCGAAGCGGCGGTCCAGGCGCTCCGTGGCATCGACCTGGAGGTCGCCCGTGGGGACTACCTGGCAATCATGGGGCCGTCCGGATCGGGCAAGTCGACCCTCATGAACCTGCTGGGATGCCTCGATATCGCCTCCTCCGGTCAGTATCTGCTCGGCGGTGTCGACGTGAGCTCGCTCGACGACGGTGCTCTCGCGAAGGTGCGCAATCGGCAGATCGGCTTCGTCTTCCAGTCGTTCAACTTGATCCCGCGCATGACCGCACTTTCTAACGTCGAACTCCCCCTCATCTACGGCGGTGTCAAGCGCGCGGAGCGGCGGCGGCTCGCGCTCGAAGCCCTCCACCTGGTCGGACTTGGCGATCGGGTCGACCACCTTCCGCAGGCTCTCTCGGGAGGCCAGCAGCAGCGTGTCGCGATCGCGCGCGCCTTGGTGACGAGCCCCACCATCGTGCTCGCTGACGAACCGACAGGAAACCTCGATAGCCAGTCAACGGATGACGTACTCGGCATTCTCGACTCGCTCTCGCGGGCGGGTCGCACCATCGTGGTCATCACGCACGAGGACACCGTCGGTGCCCACGCGGCACGGGTTATCTCGATTCGTGACGGACTGCTCGTGAGCGACCGCCGCAATCGGCCACTCGCCGTCGAATGGAAAGCCAGCGCGAGCGCGTGACCGTATTCGAGACGCTGCGCTCCGCGTTCCGCGGCATCACAGCCAACAAACTGCGCTCCGCCCTCACGCTGCTCGGCGTAATGATCGGTGTCGCCGCCGTTATTCTGCTACTCGCCGTCGGTAACGGTAGTTCGCAGCAGATCGACAGCCTCATCACCCGGCTCGGCACCAACACCTTGACGGTGAGAGCGGGTAGCGGATTCGGCTTCAGTGGCGGCACGGTGTCGACGGAAACATCGGCACCCAAGCTGACCCTCGACGTCGCGAACCGGGTTGCCGCCGCCCGTCTCGGTCACGTGGATGCCGTGGTCCCCGAGGTGCAGACCAGCCAGACCGTCTCAAACGGCGCCATCTCCGAGACCTCAATCTCGGTGGTCGGCTCGACGCCGAACTACTTCACGGTGACGACCGCGAAAATCGGTTCCGGCGTGGGGTTCACCGCCGCAGACGTCACCAGCGCCCACAAGGTCGCGGTGATCGGCTCGACTTTGGCCAGCGAACTGTTTCCCACCGGAAGCCCACTCAGCCAGACGATCTCGGTCGATGGCACGACGTTCACTGTCGTGGGCGTGCTCGCCACGCAATCCAGTGTCGGGGTGAACGACCCGAACTCAGTCGTCGTGGCACCGATCAGCCGCGTGCAGCGTAGCTTCACCGGATTCGGAGCGATCAGCTCGATGATCGTCGAAGCCACGAGCTCCTCGGCCGTGACCGCCGCGCAGGGCGAGATTGAAGTGGAGCTGAACCAGCTTCTCAAGTACGACCCAACCTCGACCACTGCCACGTCGCCCTACACGGTGACCAACCAGGCGACCCTGCTTCAGACGGCAGCTGCGAGCGCGCAGAGCTTCACGGTTTTGCTCGGCGCGGTGGCGGCGATCTCTCTGCTCGTCGGCGGTATCGGCGTCACGAACGTGATGCTCGTGACCGTCACCGAACGGACCCGTGAGATCGGCATCCGCAAGGCGTTGGGGGCGACACGACCGGCGATCCTCGGCCAGTTCCTCGTCGAGGCAGCGACCCTGACCCTGCTCGGTGGCGTACTCGGGGTTGTTGTCGCACTGTTCGGTGCCCAATTTCAGATCAATGGCACCCAACCCGTTGTCCTCGGATACTCCGTGCCACTGGCTCTCGGGGTATCAGTCGCAATCGGCGTGTTCTTCGGCGTCTACCCGGCGGCTCGGGCCGCAGGGATGCGGCCCATCCAGGCCTTGCGCTCCATCTGACCCCCTATCACCAGCCTCACGAAAGGAAACACTCATGGCTGCCAGCAACGACACCAACCCAAACTCCGACTCCGACTCCGAACTACCTCCGGCCTCGGTCACACCGCCCGGGCAATTGGCGTCCGTCGCCGTCGCGCCGAAGAAGAGCTGGACGCGATACCTCACCCCCGCGCTCGCGCTCGCCGCCGCCCTCATCGTCGGCGGCGTCGCAGGCGTGCTGATCGGCCAAAACACGGTGTCCAGCACTAACGCCTCGAGCGTGCGAGGTGGGTTCGGTGGGACGGGAACCGGGTTCGGTGGGACGGGAACCGGGTTCGGTGGAACGGGAACAGGCGCTGGCGGGGCTGGCGGGGCTGCAGGCGGCCCCGGGACCGGCGCCGGAGCTCGCGGCGGATTCACCGCGGGCACGATCACCGGGGTTGACGGCAGCACGATTACTGTCAAACTCGCTGACGGCTCCACCGTCAAGGTGAGCACCAGCGCCAGCACCAAGGTCACCAAGACGAGCACGACGAGCGTGAACGACCTGGCAACAGGCGACACCGTCACGGTGGTCGGCGCGAAAGATGCCAGCGGCGCCGTCACCGCGACCCGCATCTCCGAAGGCCAACTCGGGCTCGGCGGAGGCTTCGGAGGTCGTGCCCCCGGCACGGGCTCCACCGCGGCACCCAGCAACTAGGGCTCGAGGCAGCACGAGCTGCGCGCGACGAGTGCCGTTTGGTCGAAAATCGGGACGCCAACGCGCCACCTGGCACCCGCGAGCGCCGCAGAGTCGACGGTGCGCCAAACTACACGTCCAGCACGAGCCGAGCGCTGGTCGCGCGCGAGACGCACGGAAACATGATCCCGAGCTCGTTCTTCTCGGAGTCCCCGAGCACCGAGTCGCGGTGTTGAGGGACTCCGGCAAGAACCCGTACCTCGCAACTGCCGCAGACGCCGAGGCGGCAGGAGGCAACCATCGGGATCCAGTTCTCCTCGAGCACCTCGAGCACGCTGCGGTCGGCGGGCACCAAGAGCTGGGTTCCGCTGCGCGAGCATTCGATCTCGAACTGCTGCGCGATGATCGCGGGTCGGGTGACCGGCACGAAATGTTCGGCGTGGAAGTGGGCAGCCGGCGACGCCGCACGCACCGCGTCGATCAGGTGCTCTGGTCCGCAGCAATAGACCTCGCCGCCGAGTTGCGCGACGACCGACGCCACATCGAGGCGATCCGGATGCTCGTCCCGCGCGTGTACCAGCACCTGCTGCGGGTACCGCTCAAGCAACTCCGGAAGGTACGCCATCGTGCTGCGACTGCGGCCGAGGTAGAGCAGCCACCAGTCGCGCCGCGCCGGGAGTGACTCGATCATGGCGCGGATCGGCGTGATCCCGATCCCGCCCGCGACGAACACATACGACGTCGCGTGCACGAGCGGGAAGTGGTTGCGCGGCTCCCAGACCGACACGGTCATGCCCAGGGTCAGCACGTCGTGGATCCATACCGAACCCCCGCGCGATGCCGAATCCCGCAGCACGGCGATCTCGTAGAGTCCGCGCACGGCGGGGTCGCCGCACAGCGAGTACTGGCGAGTGACTCCGCCAGGGAGCTCGAGCGTGAGATGGGCTCCCGGATGCCAGGGCGGGAGCTCCGCGCCACCGAGCGGAACCAGACGCACACCTTTCACGCCATCCGCGAGCCGCGCGGTGCCGCCCACGACCATCGTCATCGTGGTCGCACCGGTGGGCGTGCCGGGCGTCTCGATTGGCGGCCGGACGGTGAGCACGGCAGCGGCCCCGACTGCGGCAACTGCTCCGGCAGGCTTCGAACTCATCACCAGACGCACGACGACGGCCGTCGCAGTCAGCGAGATGATGACCACCGAGACGATGAGGTACCACCAGTGGCCGGCATCCGTTCCCGTCAGCCCGGCGTGGAAGGAGATCAGAAGCACTGCCGCGTAGCTGGCGTAGTGCAGGCCTTTCCAGAACCGCGGGGGCAGCCGATCTCGCAGCAGGGACGAGCCGTAGATGACGAACAGCAGGTAGAACGCGACGATGCCGAGTGCGACCGGGATCGGCCGGTAGAAGGAGTGCCCGGGGATCAGCAGCTGGCCGGGCGTGAAGTGCAGCCAGCCGTCGAGCATCAGCGAACCCATGTGCACGCCGATCAGGACCAGCGCGAGGCTCCCCAAGTACCGGTGCAGGTCCTGAAGGTGGCCGGGGCTGTCGACCTTGCGGAAGATCCGCGTCGACAGCAGCACACCCCAGATCACCGAGAGCGTCAGGAGAATCCAGGCGAGGATCGCACTCGATCTCGTGACGTACCACCAGACGTGCGGATCGTTCATCGGTAGTCCCCCCAGTTGTCTGATCTGCGAATCTCACCCGTCGTTGTGATGACGAGCCCCGCGGCGTTGCGGCTCGGGAGCCACGACAAGAATCCCTGTTCCGAGGGTGCGAACGCCACCTTGGTCAGCACCTCGGCGCGCGCACCGGTGCCGGCGATGACCGTGGCACTCGCCAGTCCGGTCCGAGCCGGCAGGAGCGTGCGCGGGTCGAGGAGGTGGTGGCGGGTCTCCCCGCTCGCCGTCCAGCTGCGGCGACGGGTGCCCGAGGTCGCAACGGCTCCCGACGAGATCCTGACGATCTCGACGTGCTGGGAGCTGTCGTCCGGATGCTCGACCCCGACGCTCCAGGTGCCGTCGAGCGGCCCTTCGCCGAGCGCTACGAGGTCGCCGCCGACCTCGATCATGGCTCCAGCCGCCCCGGCTTCGAGAGCACGTTCCGCGAGCAGGTCCGCGGCGTAGCCCTTACCGATACCGCCGGGGTCCAGCGTCATTCCGCGCGGCAACCGCACCGTCGTGCCCACTATCTCGATGGCCGCGAGGTCGCCGCCTGTGCGCACGCTCTTCGCTAAGGTGGTGACCCGTCCGGGATGCTCGAACGAGCCGGCGTATCCCTCCGCCACCAGCACCGGGAGCATGGTCGGGTCAAATGCCCCAGCCGTCTCCAGGTAGCCTGCCTGCATCGCGTGGATCAGCGTGACCGTGGCCGGATCCACAACGAGAGATTCGCCGTCTGCCGCATTGAGCCGCGACAGCTCGCTATCGGGCAGGAACCGCGACCACAGCGACTCAAGTCGGTCGAGCTCGCTCGCCAACTCGTCGAGCAGACCGCTCGGCCCCCCGACCAGAGTGAACGTCACCCGGCCGCCCATGGCGGACATCCCCCGGGATTCGATCATGTGGAACGGCGCCTCACTTACCGGAGGCGCCAGTCGATCCCGTCGGGGGTGCGGGTGCTGGGGCAGGAGTTGACGCGACCGGCGCCGCGGCAGGCGCCCGAGTCGGCGCGACGGGAGCGGCGGCAGGCGCAAGAGCTGCGGGAGCCGTCGCGTTGGCGGCGGGCACCTTCGCGGCCGGGGCGGCCGGAGCCGCCGGGGCGGGAACGGCCACCGCAGGGGCCAGCGCCGGAGCACCCGTGGTCGACGTCGCCGCCGGGGTTCCGGTCGACGCCCGGGTGGGTGCTGGTGCACCCACCGAGGCCGCATTGGCCGCCGTCACCTGATATCCAGCGATCATGCCGACGAAGGCGACGGCGGTAACCGCCCCTACAACCGCACGAGTCCCCGCCGCCGGATGTGCACTAGTCATCGGAACCGTGGCCCGAGCCGGCGCTGCTGGAGGAGTCGTAACTGCCAGCGTCGTCACCAGACTCGGTGTGCGTCGGCGTCGGCATGGTGCTGGGCGCTGTCGTGTGCTCGGTGGCGTCGTCGTCGCCCACCTGGTTGTTGTAGCCTTCCGGCTCTGCGGTCTCCGAGGGCTCTGGGGTCTCCGAGGGCTCGGCGGTTGGCGTCGCGGACGGGGTCTCGACGTCCGGTGCCGGCGTCGGGGTCGCGGTCGACGTGGGGTCGAGCACGGTCGGAGCGTTGCCGATGTCGCTGTGCGAGTAGCTGGCGAGAGTGCCAGCATTGACGGCCATGGCGGCGCCAGCGGTGCCGAGTACTCCGGCGATGGACAAGGCGATGATGATTGGTGTCTTCATGTATTCGACGCTAGGGAACGCTCGGCGAAGAGCGCACCCGTGAACATCCAAGAAACGGTCAAGATCGTGCCCGCGGATGCCTGGTCACAGCCCAGCACCCGGCGACAATGGACCATGCACGTGCTCCTGATCGAAGACGACCCCGCCATCGCCGCCGGGGTGGTCGATGCCCTGACCGGCGCCGCGCACCGGGTGCAGCACGTGAGCACCGGCGCGGAGGGGCTGCGCGCGGTGCGGGAGGCGGTCCCCGATCTGGTGGTGCTCGACCTGGGTCTGCCCGACATCGACGGAACGGATGTCTGCCGCAGCATCCGCGCCGAATCCTCGGTGCCGATCATCGTGATCAGTGCGCGCAGCGAGGAGATCGACCGCGTACTCGCCTTGGAGATGGGGGCAGACGACTTCCTCGTTAAGCCGTTCGGCATCCGGGAGCTGATCGCCCGCATTCGCGCGGTATCGCGCCGCGCGCAGCCCGATGATGCCGGCCATGGCTCGACGGAGCGGCGACTCGGACCGCTCGTCATCGACCTACGCGGCCAGCGGATCACCCTAAACGCTGCGCCCGTACACCTCACAGCGATCGAGTACCAGCTACTTGTCTACCTGTCGCAGGAGCCGGGAGCCGTGCGGCCGCGGTCCGACATCCTGCGCGAGGTGTGGAAGACGGAGTGGTTCGGCGCCACTAAGACCCTCGACGCGCACGTGGCGGCGCTGCGCAAGAAGCTCGGCTCGCCCGCCTGGATCGAGTCGGTGCGGGCCGTCGGGTTCCGCTTCGAGATCCCGGCATGACCTGGCGCTTCATGCTCGCCATGACGGGCGTGACTACGGTTGTGCTGCTGGTGCTGCTCATCCCGATCAGTGGCTACCTGGTGCAGAGCGAGCACGATCGCATCACCACGGCTCTGGAACGGGACGCTTTCGTGCTGGCGGGACGCGCCGAGCCGTCGCTGGCGATACCGAGCGCCGCTGCGTCCGCCTCGATCACCGAGCTTGCGCGGCGGTACCGCGACTCGAGCGTCGGTGCACGGGTCGTCGTGGTCGATGCCGCGGGCACGGCGATCGTGACGAGCGACGACGACCCGGTTGCGATCGGCTCCTCGTACAGCACGCGGCCCGAGATCAAGGTCGCTCTCAGCGGTCAGATCGCCAACGGAACCCGCCACTCGAACACGCTCTCGCTCGAGCTGCTCTACGTCGCGGTCCCCGTGCTCAGCGGAGACCGGGTGCTCGGCGCGGTCCGGCTCACCTATCCAGCGCAAGTGGTGATGGATGCCGCGAACTCGAAAGTCGGCGGGCTTGGCATCGTCACGCTCACGACGGTGTTGCTCGCGGGCGTGATCGGCTGGATCCTGGCCAGATCGGTGACGCGCCCGCTGCGGCGCCTGACCGAACTGACCGAGCGCTTCGCCGAGGGGGATCTCGCGGAACGCTCCGACGAGCGTTCTGGCGCCCCGGAGCTGCGTTCCCTTTCGCGATCGTTCAACGCCATGGCCGAGCGGCTCACCGACGCGCTAGAGCAGCAACGGCGGTTCGCCGCCGACGCCTCGCACCAGCTGCGGACCCCGCTGACCGCCCTGCGGTTGCGACTCGAACGCGCTCGCGAGCTCGCCGAGGAGGCGCCCAAGGAGTCTGCCGAACGGCTCACCGCCGCGGTAGCCGAGGCGGATCGACTCGAGACGCTCATCGAGGGCCTGCTGCAGTTGAGTCGCGGCGAGGGGACGATCACGGCGATCGCAATGGTGGATGTCGGGGCCATCGCCCGCGAGCGCGTCGAGCAGTGGCAGCCGCTCGGCGAGGAGCGCGGCATCGCGATCGGGTACGAGGGTCCGCCCGCGGCGGTGGCCCTCGGATCCCGCTCCGCGATCGAACAGATCGTCGACAACTACCTCGACAACGCCCTGAGCGTGAGCGTGGCGCGCTCAGCGATCCAGGTGCGTCTCGAGCGAGATGCGCATTCCGTGACTGTGCACGTGCTCGACCGCGGCCCGGGCCTCCCACCTGCCGATCTGGCGCGCGCATTCGACCGATTCTGGCGTGGCCGAGCCGACGAATCGGGCAGCGGACTCGGCCTCTCGATCGTCGCCCAGTTGGCCGGTGCTAGCGGGGCGACCGTGCGCCTCGAGAATCGCGAGGGCGGCGGACTGGACGCGCAAGTGCGCTTCGGCGAGGAGTGGACGCCGGAGCGGCGGCGTGTCAAACAGCGGCGTGCCCAACGACGCAGTCGGGGGTCGCCCGTAGGCTGACCCCGTGGCCCGCCCGACGTCTTCCTACGCCTGCAGTGAGTGCGGCTGGACCAGCGTGAAATGGGTCGGCCGCTGCGCCGAATGCCAGGCGTGGGGCACAGTCGTCGAACGTGGGGTTCCCGTCGCGGCGGTGCGCGCAGCACGCGTGCCCGAGGGTCGCGCGGCGCGTCCGATTACCGACCTGGGCACGGAATCCCTCACACACTGGCCGAGCGGCATTGGCGAGTTCGACCGAGTGCTGGGTGGCGGCATCGTGCCCGGCGCCGCGATTCTGCTGAGCGGCGAGCCTGGCGTCGGCAAGTCGACGCTGCTGCTGGAGGTCGCGTCGCGCGCGGCTCGTACCGGAACGCGCGTGCTGTACGTGAGCGCCGAGGAGTCCGCGAGCCAGGTAAGGATGCGCGCCGAACGCACCGGTGCCCTCGACGACGAGCTGTACCTCGCGGCCGAGACCGACCTCGCCACGATCCTCGGCCACGTGGATGCCGTCCGCCCCGGCCTGCTGATCGTCGACTCCGTGCAGACTGTCTCCTCGTCGATGTCGGAGGGCGCCCCCGGCCAGCCTGCGCAGGTGCGCGAAGTCGCGGGCACCCTCATTCGAGTAGCCAAAGAGCGCAACCTCCCCCTACTGCTGATCGGTCACGTCACGAAAGACGGCTCGATCGCCGGCCCTCGGATGCTGGAGCATCTCGTCGACGTCGTCTGCAGCTTCGAGGGCGACCGGCAGACCGCGCTGCGCTTCGTGCGCACCCTCAAGAACCGTTTCGGCCCCACCGACGAGGTCGGCTGCTTCGAGATAACCGGCGACGGCATCGCCGAGGTGTCCGACCCGAGCGGCCTCTTCCTGTCACGAACCGGCTCAGCCGTCAGCGGCACCTGCGTCACCGTCGCGGTCGAGGGCCGTCGCGCGTTGCCGGTCGAGGTGCAGGCCCTTATCGTCGCGACCCAGGCGCCGCAACCGCGGCGCGTGGTGAACGGGGTCGACGCGTCCCGGGTGGCGATGCTACTCGCGGTGCTCGAGCGGCGCTGCGGGCTCAAGCTGTCGAGCTCCGATGTGTACGTGTCGACCGTGGGCGGCATCCGTCTGTCCGAGCCCGGTGCCGATCTGGCCATTGCCCTTGCCATCGCGAGCGCGGTCAAAGACCAAGCGCTCCCCGTCACGATGGCGGCGGTCGGCGAGATCAGCTTGGCCGGCGAGATCCGACCGGTGGCCGCCGCGAAGCAGCGCGCGGCGGAGGCCCGCCGACTGGGCTACACAACCATCGTCGATAGCGAGGTGGGGTCGCTGCGGGAGGTGATCCGAGTCGCGTTCGCGAGCGCAGCGCCGGGCGATCGGGTGGATGTGGCTGCGTTTTGACCCGCTGAGCGTGCGCCGATCAGGAGCAGGCGCCGCTAAAGCGCGTGGATCAGGATGCGGTGACTACCTGTCGGGCGTCGCATCCTGATCCACGCACACAGCTTGGAGGGTGCGGCGGACTGACCGATGTCAGGCCAGTCGCTCGTCCACCTGTGCCGCCGTGGCGAGCGAACCGCGAGCACCGAAGCCCTCGGTTGCGATCGCGCCGGCCGCGCTCGCCCAGCGCACGGCATCCGCAAGTTCGCGCCCTGCGGCCAGGCCGACGGCGAGGGCGGCCGTGAAGGCGTCGCCCGCGCCGGTGGTGTCGACGACATCGGCCCGCGCCGGCGCCTGATGCGCGGGCGCGTGACCGGGCCGATACAGGTCGGTTCCCTCGCCGCCACGGGTCACGACGACCGCGCCAGCGCCGGCTGCGAATAGGGCATCCACTCCGCCGAGCGCCTCGACCTCGGTCTCATTCGGAGTGATGACGGATGCCGCAGCCACCAGCTCGGCGGGAAGCCCACCGCCCGGAGCAGGCGCCGGGTTGAGCACGAGGCGCCACCCCCGGGCGGACACTACCCGCGCTGTCGTCAGCACCGCCGCGAGCGGGATCTCGAGGCACACGACAACCACGGCATCCGGCGCGTCGACTGCGGCGAGGGCTGCCGCCACGGCGTCCGGCAAGACCGCGGCGTTGGCGCCGGGAACGATCGCGATCGAGTTCTCGCCGCTGTCATCCACCAAGATGATCGCCACGCCGGTCGCGCCCTCGACGGTCGCCAGCCCGCTCAGCTCGACCCCGCGACCGCCGAGGTCGGCGCGCGCCGCATCCCCCCAGTGGTCGGAGCCGACGGCGCCGACGAAACGCACAGCTGCACCCAGCGCGGCGGCAGCCGAGGCCTGGTTGCCACCCTTGCCACCCTGCACCTCAGCGAAGCGCTCCATCGAGACGGTTTCGCCGGGGCGCGGCATGCGATGCCCGAAGGCGACGAGGTCGACGTTGACGGAACCGACGACGATTACGGGAACGGTGCCAGGAACAGCAGTACTCACGCCGTCATCCTGGCACGGGAGTCGGGTGACAACGGCGCAAGCTAGCTCAGCAGGAACTGCTTGGTGCTTTTCGCGTGGATCGTGCCGAGCTTAACGTCCAGGTGGTAACTGGCACCGCCGGCCGTCACCGCGGGTCGGTTGCCCGTGCAGGTGCTGGTCGAAGAGCGCGTTCGATCCCACGCGAGCGGCGTGGTGGAGAGGGCCTTGGCGGTGCCGGGCTCAAGCACCTGCTTCAGCGCGGTCTTGCCGGTCTGGCAGTCCGTCGAACTCCAGATCTGGTCGGAGCCGCTGGTGATCGTGTAAACCTGCGCGTCGGTTCCGACGTCGAGACTGCACGGGTTCGCCCCGTTGTTGGTGATCGTCATCGACAACTGGGGCTGGATGCCGGCGGCATAGCTCGCGGCGTCGGTCATGGCGGCGAGGGCGATGACCGAGGGATTGCAGGCCGCCGCGTTGCCTCCCGTTCCGGAGCTAAAGCTGGGTGACGGGCTGCCCGATTGACCGGTGCTCTGATTGCTTGTGGGGGTCTTGGTCCCGCCCGATCCGGGCCGGACGATGATCAGCACGACCACGACAACGACCGCCACGAGCACCGCGAGGAGGAGCAAGCGGCGGCGCCAGTACACCGATGGCGGCTGGGGGCCGACCGGGTTCTTGATCGTCGACATGGCGACAGGCTAATCCCGGGCACGCACGAGAGACGGGTGACCCGCCGAACGCCGAACCGCGTCGTGCGGCGAAATCCTTAGAGGTGCTTGAGCATCCGGGTGTTGCCAAGGGTGTTCGGCTTGACGCGGGCGAGATCGAGGAACTCCGCAACTCCCTCGTCGGGCGAACGCACCAGCTCGGCGTAGACATCCGGCGACACGACTCCCTCGCCGATTTCGACGAAGCCGTGATCGGTGAAGAAGCGCGTCTCGAAGGTGAGGCAGAAGAGCCGGGTGAGTCCCAGTTCGCGCGCATCGGACTCGAGTCGCTCCAGCAGCGCGTGGCCGACCCCCCGGCTGCGCCATCCGCCCGTCACCGCCAGAGTGCGCACCTCGCCGAGGTCCTCCCACATCACGTGCAGGGCGCCGCAGCCGAGCAACTCGCCCCCGGCGCCCTGCGCGACCCGGAACTCTTGCACGGCCTCGTAGAAGACCACGCGATCCTTGCCGAGCAGGATGCGTTGCTGCACCAGCGGTTCTATCATCGCCTCGATCGCCGGAACGTCGCTGGTACGAGCGCGTCGCACAGTGATCGTCGGCGCGGTCTGCGGACTCGGCGTCTCGGAAGTCACCGTGTAACCCTACAAGTTACTGGCAGGCCTACCGCCGATGTGGGGATCGATGAGGCGCCCGTCGCGACGTGCGCCGCCACGGCCGCACGGGATGGCAACGACCCAGGGCGGCGGTTCCAAAGAACCACCGCCCTGGGTCGTGAAATGGCATCCGAGCTAATCGGCTGCGGCCTCGATCGCCCCGACCGCGGCTGGTAGCTCTTCGCGACCCGGCTGACGCCCGGTCGTGAAGACGAACTCACCGAGGCCGTCGGCATCCGACACGAAGTCGACGTGGACGTGATCGCCCGCGTTGAGCTCGCCGTGCAGAATCTTCTCGCTGAGCGAATCCTCGATCTCGTGCTGCACCGCACGGCGCAGCGGACGAGCCCCGAGGGTCGGGTCCCAGCCGAGTTCGATCAGGCGCATCTTGGCCGGCTCCGAAACGTCGAGCGTCATGTCGCGGTCCAGCAGCCGCTCCGAGAGGCGACCGATGAACAGGGCGACCACCTGCAGCAGCTCCTCTTTGCTGAGCTGCGGGAAGACGATCGTCTCGTCAACGCGGTTGAGGAACTCCGGCTTGAAGTGCTTCTTCAGCTCCTCCACCACCTTCGCGCGCATGGCCCGGTACGAGTTCTCCGAGCTGCCCTCGAGCGTGAAGCCAACGGGTCCGCCGGTGATGTCCTTCGTTCCGAGGTTGGTGGTCATGATGATCACGGTGTTCTTGAAGTCGACGACGCGGCCCTGGCCATCCGTCAGACGTCCCTCTTCCAGTATCTGAAGGAGCGAGTTGAAGATGTCGGGGTGCGCCTTCTCGATCTCGTCGAAGAGCACGACGCTGAACGGCTTGCGGCGAACCTTCTCGGTGAGCTGGCCGCCCTCCTCGAAGCCGACGAACCCGGGAGGGGCGCCGAACAACCGCGAGACGGTGTGCTTCTCGCCGTACTCACTCATGTCAAGGGCGATCAGCGCGTTCTCGTCGTCGAAGAGGAACTCGGCGAGTGCCTTGGCCAGCTCCGTCTTTCCGACACCTGTGGGACCGGCGAAAATGAACGAGCCGGAGGGACGCTTCGGATCCTTCAGACCGGCACGCGTGCGACGGATCGTCTTG
>JAYTXO010000175.1:0-14648 GCA_043742905.1 Microbacteriaceae bacterium
GCATCCTCCAGCCCGAGCATGACATTGACACTCGCGTGTGACGTCAACCCGATCTGGTAGAGATCGGCGTCGTAGCCCACCGTGGCAATGTCGACAGGAAGCTTCGCGTAGGACGCAAGCACTTCCCTGATGGCCTCTTCCATGCTGCTCACATTTTCTGTCGGAACATCGGGTTTTCCGCGAATTCAGTCTAATGACAACTCCGCTCGCGACATAAGGGACCCGTCTGGGGGGCGATACCCGATCGATGGTCGTGAGATCGTCACGCGGTCGCGACGGCGGTCGCCACCGCGAAAGCGAACGGGGGGGCATGGCTGATCGAGACGGCGACGTCGGCGATGCCGTTCGCGGCGCACAGTTCCGCGGCCGCGCCGCGCACGTGGACACGTGGCGCGCCCGAGTCATCGGCCAGGATCTCGATCTGCGGCCATCCGAGCGCGACGTCGGGGTGACCGCGGAGCGCCTTGTAGACGGCCTCCTTCGCCGCGAATCGCCCGCTCGTGTATCGCGCGATCTGCTCAATGGTCACGAGCTCAGAGGCTTCTACGCGCTCCTGCTCGCCCAGCACCCGCCGCAGGTAGCGCTCCCCATTCGCCTCTATGGCGGCACGGATGTCGTCGATCGACTGCACGTCGCAGCCGACGCGCACCTCAAAACCGTTCGATATGGGCATCCGGCCCCTCTCTTCTGGGCAGAATACCGGGGTCTTCACCCGCGCTGACGCGGTACCGCGTGTCGGCGGCGCCCCACGCCAGCACGGGCAGAACCACCTAGACGATCAACCCTGCGGAGTCACCTTGTAGATGTGGTACGTGTACTCGGCTGCGAAGTTGTCGGTGAAGGTGCCGTCCGCGCTGGGAATGATCATCCGGTTCTCGTTGAGTACCTCGATCTTGGACCCGACAAGCTGCGGGGGCAGCCGGAACGATCGCGTTCCCGCGGCAGCCTTACCATCGATCATCGCGAAGATGTAGGCCGAGCTTCCGTAGGTTTTGAGCATCGTGTCGAGGTTCGGCCCGAAGGTATACGCGTATGACTGCGTGTTCAGCACCGGGGCCAGGCTCTTGATCGTGGCGTCGACGTCACCCATTGCCGCTACCTGAGTGGCCCCACAGAAATTCGGGTCGTTCTGCGCATCGCGCAGCACGGCACCGCTTTGGCATGGCCCGGAGAAGCTCTGATTGAAGTAGATGATTCCGCGGGCCTCGTTGATGATCGAGTTCATCACCGCACCCTTGAGCTGGCCGGGTGTGATGTAGGACGAATAGTCGCCGGCTGATGTGCCGTTGAGGTCCTCGACGAACTGCCAAATCGGCTGCAGCTTGCCGTCAGCCGCGTCTTGGATGCGAAGCGCTGCTGCGGTCGCACCATAGCTGGCCGAGCTACGGCAGCTCCGTGCGGGGATGGAGGTGATCAGCGCGTCGTAATACGGGTTGTTCGCGCAGTAGGGAGCGGTGTAGAAGTACTGATCGAGCGAGACGACGTCCGTGTAGTTGTTAACATACTGAACTTGCTGCACTGGCTTGAAGTAGCCGCTCACCACCATCTGGGTGAAGTTGGCGTACTGAAAGCGGCCGTCACCCGCATCGGCGCTTTTGAGCGACTGCAGCAGCTGCTGACCCTGGTCGTTCAGGTTATAGCGACCATCCACCTCGTCAGCGAGGAAATCTCCGACCCAGTTTTTGCTTGTGGTGGTGTTGAAGGTGCTGTTCAGCTTCCCGCCCGCGTAATAGACGCCGTTGCGCTCGAGGATCGAGTAAGGCGTGCCATCCCACAGCTCCACGTAGGTGTTGACCCCATGCGCCTTGTCCCACGTGGCTTGCGCGTCGGTGTCGATTTGGTTGAACCAGATGGCGATGGGGAAGAAGTCGGGATTAGTCCAGCCTGCGGCCGCTGTCACGGGGAACTTGTTCCAGTAGGAGGGCCCTCCCTCCCATGGCACGCGCGCCAAGCTGAGCGCGAAGTTAGCGCCGGACCTCGGCAACGTCACGGGAGGCACGGTCCCCGGCTGCGTTGACGGGTTGTCGGGGCCCGTCGTCGGCGGACCCGTCGTCGTTGGCGGCTCAGGGCTCGGGCCGGTTCCCGACGAAGGTGCCGTATGTGTGTCGGCGGCGACTGACGGTGAGTAGACCAGGTCCACGAAGTAGTTCGAGTTGCGGTAGCTGCGGGTCGGGAACGTGCCAGGGGAATGTGAATAGACGCCAGCACCGACGGGGTAGGTCACCGTGCCATCCGACACGGCGTGCGTGAAGCCTTTCACTGTTGCCGAGTAGCGACCGCGGGGAGCAAGGTAGGACGCGACGTAACTCTGACCGGCCCGCACAACGATCGGCTGGTCGAAGGTGGCGGTCTGCCATCCCTCCTTGGTTTCCGAAACGAACGCCACAGTGGCGAGCTTCGACCCTGATGCGCTCCACAGCGTGCCGATGTGCGGCCCGGCATTCTTCGAGCCCTTGAAGAACCGGATGCCCCTCACCGTCACATCCCGGTTCGACGTGAAGCGTACGCCCAGCTCGGTTGCGCGCCGGTCGTTACTATTCTGGATATGTGGCTTCAGCGACGCGGCGAAGACTGTCTTGATCGCCGAGCGGCCAGCGTCACTCGGGGCGAGACTGAGCCAGCCGGTCGTCACAACGGCGGCGGCGAGAAGACCGATGACTACCGCGCGAATGGCGGATCGACTGCGTAACATCGCCAGATAGCGGCGAGGACTGTGGCCAATGCTCATGGTGGGTGTTCTCCGGCATCCGGTTCTTTCGACTGGGACGCAAATGAAGTTAGCATCGGAGCACAGTCGACGACGAATCGCGTTATACCAGTCTTACCCTCAAATGCGCGGGCTAAAAACCGTTGTCACTCTGCGGGAGCGTCCCACTTGCCCTGTCTCCGGTGCGTGCCGCCGCCGTCTCCGTTGGCCTATTTGCATGGGTGCCGGGACCGGCTCAAGCCCAGCGTCGCGACGCCTAGGTGCGGCTCGTATCGTCCCGCTCCCAGCGGGACGTCGGGGCGGATGACCGCAACCGTGCCCTCGCCGAAATCAGCAGGTACACGCAGGCATCGATCGCGCTGCGCGGTCCGCGGATCGAGCGGATGAGACCGCCGAGCGTCGAGCCGCCGGAATCCACTCCCTGCTCGCCGTTCCCACTTCGCACTCGTCTCAGGGTTGCCAGCAGTGCCGAAGTGGTTCGGGGAGTCCTCACGATCACCGGTTCCACGCACAGCACGCGCTTCTCTTCGGCCGAGAACAGACGATCGATGACCAGATCGTCTGCCGTGACATCTGGGAACTCGCCAAGACGCTCGTGACCGCGGCGGCTGAGCGCGTAGACGCCCGCGCCCCACAGGGCCGCGTTCAGGGCCGGAATGCGCCCGCGCGCACGATAGTAGCTACGCACGGTGGTCGATGCCCCGACAGTCTCGTAGCGGAACGCCGGACGGGCGGCCAGGATCGCGCCGTCCGCGCCGAGCAGCTCGAGTACAGCGATGAGGGAGGTCGCGGGACACTCGACATCGGCGTCGAGATAAACCCGAGGCCAACTCGTCGCTTCGCGGTCCGCCTCCCGCATCGCAGCTGGCTTCGAGGGGGTCGGGAGGTCGAGCACCCGCACTCCCTCGAATCGCGAGGCGATCGACACTGTGTCGTCGTGGCATCCGTTCGCAGCCACCACGAGCTCGATTCGCCCGCTGGCTGCCAGCTCGGCTAAGGGGCCTATCACGCGGGTGATGACCGCAGCCTCATCGTGAGCAGGGATGATGACGCACCCGAGCACGGCCTTCGCGGTCACTCCGAGTCCCGCTTGGCCGCGGGTAGCGAGCCCCACGAGCGACGGTTCAAGAGCGTCCGAGCTGCCGCCCGCCTTTCCGGCCGCCCCGAGCGCAGCAGCTGATGCAATACCAGCGCCCCACGAAACAGCCCGGCACGCGCCGCGGAGGCGTGCTTCTCGAAATACCGGACCTTGTTAACCTCCATCAGGGCGAGCAGAGCACCCGAGCTGCCCGATCCGCCTTGAGCGTGCTCCATCACGGCGGCGGGCTCGAACCAAATTTGCTCGCCGATTTCGCGAATCCTCCGGAAAAAATCAGTTTCTTCGGAGTAGAGGAAGAAGCGGTCATCCCAGGCGCCGACCCGCGCCGCGACATCTGCGCGCACCATGAGCGCAGCTCCGGTAGCCCACTCGACGGGGTGAGCATAGCGGTAGCTCAACGGCGCCCAGTCAGTCTCCGAGAGCCAGCCTGGACGTCCGGGCCACCGCGCCCCGGCGATGGCGTCACCCAACGCGCGTCGAACTCCCGGTTCCCGACGCAGCGACGGAGAAGTGCCACCGTTGGCGTTTGTCAGAAGGGGGACGACCGCACCGGCACCGGAGGTGTGGAGCCTGGCGAGCATAGCCGCGACCGAGCCGGGAGCGGCAGCGAGATCGGGGTTCAATACCAGGATCGTCTCGGCACCCACGCTCAAGGGCTGAGCCGCATTGATCCCGCCCGCGTACCCGAGGTTGCCACCTGCGGCGATTGCGATCACGTCGTCCTGCAGGCGAACCAGGTCCAAAGTCCCGTCTTTCGACGAGTTGTCGACCACGATGACCCGCAGCGCGAGACGGTCGCACTGATCGCGCAGACTCGCAAGCAACCGTTCGATGTCCGCCGCGCTGTTGTACGTGACGATGATCACGGCGGCATCCGCCGCCTCGGTTGCGGAGCGGAAGCGTCTGCTCGTCACGTTCGCCGGTCCGGTCTGGTGTCTCAGGTGCTCGAAGGCTGCGCTGTGCCGGCGCAGGGCAAGGTAGCTCGGCGGCCCCTCGAGCAGGTAGCGACGGGCGAGACGCCGGGGCTCTATCGCGAGCCGCCATGCCCATTCCATGCCCGCGCGGGCAACAAGTTCGGGGGCTCGGACAACCCGGCCAGCGAGGAAGTCGACCACGGCTCCGAAGGCGAGCAGCACGCGGCTTCGCGTCTCCGCACCCCACTCGGCGATCCACTTTTCTTGTCTCGGCTTGCCGAGTGCCACCAGTAGCACGTCGACTCCCGCCTCGGCGATCTCCGTGGCGAGACGAGCGGAGGATGCCGAGTCGGCGAGTTCCACGCGCTCGGGGGCCCAGCATCCCGCGACGACAAGGTCCGGTCGGGATGCCGAAAGCCGGTCACGCAGCAGTCGGTGGGTTTCAGCCGTCCCGCCGAGCACCCCGAGTCGCCCCCCGGACGCCTCGAGGGAGTCGAGGATCGGCGCAATGAGGTCGCTGCCAGCCAGCCGAGGCCACGACGTTCCCGTCAACCGCCCGGCTTCGGCGGCGATCGGCGCCCCGTCGATGAGCGAGAGCCAGTCGATGCCAGACCGTGGCAGCAGCCCGAGTGCGAACCGCTCGTCGGTGGCGAGGTGGTGCAAATGATCGAGGTTGATCGAGATGACGCCTAGCTGTGGGCTCCTACGATCATTCAGATGGTGGGAAATGACTGCGAGCGCATCGTCCCGATTGACCAGATCCACCTCGGCACCGCCGAGGATGACGCGTTTGCCGGCGCTCACGGCTGGACGACCGAGGGTGACCGGGCGTGCGACGGCGTCTCCGCGGCAGACGTAAAGATTCGTGCGCCCGGGGCGGTTGGCGTAGTTGAGCCCGCGTTGAGGAGCGGTCCGGTGGACGCGGCCACCTCGATGGCCCCCGCCCTAACCAGCACGTCCAATTCCGCGTCGGAGGCGCTCGCCGCCGCCGGCGCCTTCTTGTCGTGGACGACTAAGGCGCCCACTCTCGCGGCGCGGGACCATGACCCCTTGAAGCGGTTCGTCATGCTAACAACGAGCACGGCGATTCCGATCATGGAGGGTGAGAGGAAGAGGACGAATGCGGAGCGCAATCCTCGCGGGATGAACAGCAGGATACTTGAGGCGCGCAGCTGGAGGATCGCGGCGCCCTCCTTTCTCAGGGTATGTGCACGCCGGGCGCCGCGAAGCCCGTCGGGTTCCGCGCATATGTGACGACGCTCAAGAGGTTCGCGTGCACTTCTGAGCCAGCACTGGCCGCGAGGGTCGGGCTCGATGCCGCAGCGGCCGCTGAGTTGCCGGTGGTGATGTTCGCCACGATCGCCAAGGCGCGAGCGCGGCACTTCGCGCGTAACAGTGGCGCTGACGAGTTACGTCGTCCTACCTGTGCGGTGTGGGAGACGCGGGTTCGGTTGGCGACCGCCCTCGGCATTCCCGAAAGACTCCCACGTACCCGCAGGTGCCGGGATCGAGATGGCTCCGGATGTCGCCACCGGTAACGCCGGCCCCCCGATCGGTCTCATGATCGCCGATCGGATGCTTGCACCGCTCCGAGCTCAGCCGGCGAGGGCCTTGCGGATCCGCGGCAACGAGACGGCGCCGGCCGTGCGCAGGTGCTGGGCGAAGAGGCTGAGACGCAGCGCCTCGAGCATCCACCTGACCGGGACGAGCCGCTCCGGGCTCGCGGCCGTCAGCGGGAGGGTGCCCCCAGCATCCAGTTAGAGAGCCGTCGCCTGCTCGACCTCCGTGAGCCAGACGCCGTCGCGGCCGGGCGCGTCAGCGAGTTTGCGGACGCGGTGAGCGATGCCGGCCAGGTAGATGGGCGTCCTCCGCAACTGCGTGACGCCGGTGAGCCTGACGAAGCCGGGATGCGCGACCGCGTCGAGCTGTGAGCGCGGGTCCGCGAGTGCGGCCATGACGCTCAGGCTCGCCGTGCCCGAGACGGCGCGGTCGGCGTCTCGGGCCGCGCCGAGCACGCGCACAGTGAGCGAGACCGTTGCGAACAGCGCATCCACGAGTTTCGTGTTCACCTCGGCGCGCAGCGACTCGAACGCCACGCGGGTGTGCGGCGCCGAACGGTCGGCGGTGGCATCCGCCAACTGGTCGATCGTAGCGAGGAGCGCGTCGTCGAACAATGCCGCGGTCGACCGGTACGGGATGGTCGCGAGCTGCAGCTTCTCCATGTCGGTGAGGTGGTCTTGCACATAGCTGAGTGGGCTCGGCACCGTGAGTGCGATGAGTCGGCGCACCCCGCGGGAATGCTCGCGGGTCTGGTCGGCGTCCCGAACACCCTGATGGCGACGCTGGTGCCCTCATCGACGAGCACCGGGTACACGGTGATCGAGCCGGTCGAGATCGCCGTCTCCCGCTTGGCGGGAAGAACGTCCAAATCCCAGGTGGTGAGGCCGGCTCGCTCCAGGCTCCGCGCGGCAACGCCCGGGACGCCGCGGGGTGCGGCGGCAGCGGTGACCTTGGCCGCGCTCTCGCGCGAACGCACGGCCAGTGGATGCTGCAGGGCGACCAGGCCGGTCGACGTGGCCACACGAGTAGCGTGCTCGTCGACGGCAGCGAAAGTCATCCGGAGGCGGGCAGGGAAGCGCCCGACGTCGAAGTCAGTCGGTTTGACGACGGCGTAGCTGAGGGGCACGAATCTGTGTCGACAGGAACTCGGTGATCGACTCTGTCAGGATCGGAGTGGTCTCGACGGGCTCGACCAGCGCCAGCAGGCGGCGCGCCCAGTCGGCGGCTCGAACGACGTTGCGACGAATCGCCCTCGGCAGCGCCTTCAGAAGGGCGGTGACGAGTTCTTCGCGGACGCCCGGCACGAGCCGGTCGAAGCCGCGATCCTCGAGGTGGGCGAGGAGCGGCAGCGGAATCTCGAGGGTCACACCGTCATCCTCGGCGGCGGGCTCGAAGTCAACCGTCCCCGTTTTCATGCCGCCGTTTTGTTGGCGGCGTCACCGGTTGATGCGCCGATATTTTGAGCGTGGTAGTTGCGCTAGTAGGTGCTGGGAGCGATCGGCGTTCCGTGCTCGGTGAGCACCCTGCAGATCGGCTCGACTCCGCACCGCAACCCGTCGACCGTGACCTGGTCGGCGTGCTCCGCGATGAACCTCACCAGTTCCGTTGTGGCCGGTCGAGTTCGGCCGCGAAGAAACCCGCCGCAGCCTTCAAAATCTTGTTCGCCCGCCGCAACCCACGCACCCCCGTGCGAAGCCCGCGCACCTCCGCGGACTCCTCCGCCGCGGCAACCGCTTTCGGATTCCCAGCCGCCTCCGCGGCACGAACCCAATGCCGGATCCTCCGCAGACGCGACCCCCCAACTTCGACGCGACCGACGTCATCGCTTCCCACTCCGAGCCATGATCCGGTCGCGACTCCGCGACCATCCGCACCGCCCGCTCACGCAACTCCAGCGGATACCGCCAGGACGTATTCGACGACTTAACTCCATCCTTCCCAAGGAACAGAGTCTCCGGACACGCCGGGGGGATTCAAAGGGCTGACTTTTCTATACCTCCCCGCGTTTCCACCTGAAACCGTCATTTGAGTCGGTAACATCTGCGCGCTGGTTGCTTTGGTGCGACATCCGGAGAGTGGTCGCATCAGGAGACTTCGTGAAACCGGTAATCTCCAGTTGTGCGGTTTATGCACCGCCCGGGCGTCATTGAAGGGTCACTTTCTCTCGAGTCACACGTCGGGTGGATGAGGAGAGCTTGTGGAACGACGATGGGCGGCCGATGTCCTCGTCGTGGGAGCCGGGGCGAGCGGTCTCATCATTGCCCAACGACTTGTCGACGCTGGCTTCTCGGTTGCCGTCGTGGAGCGAGGGCTCGTCGGAGGCGAGCAGTCCAATCACTCGCACGGGTACATGCATCGCGGCCACATCTACCTGGAGCCCAGCCTGGAGCTGGTCCGCAACCTGTCGAGTGGTGCGGATCGCTGGCGCGCCGAGCTGGATGCTCTCGGCATCGCGCCCATCAGTGACGAGTCGTCGCTGATCTTCACGAATCCCCACGAATCGGACGTCGCCGCGACCGCCTGGCGCAAGGCCGGCTTGACGTTCCGCGACGCGACCGACCTGCCGGCGGGAGTCAGACGCGGAGCGGTGACAAGGTCCTTCCTGACGGAGGAGGCGACGTTCGATTTCACCGAATGGCTGAGCGCCCAGTATGCCCGGCTGGCGGCCGATCCGGCCGTCACTTTCATCAACGCGGAGGTGATCCGACTCCAGCGTGAATCCACGACGGTTGTCGGCGCCGAGGTGTCACTCGAGGGAGACCCGGTGCTGCTGTCGAGTTCATTCGTGGTTCTTAGCGCCGGAACTGGCAACCTCGAACTTACCGAGAATGTCATCGGTTTCCGGGGCAATTCCCTGAATCGGACAGCCCCGATGATGGTGCTTCACGGGATCGGGTTGCCCAGACTTACCGCCGTGTTCCACGGGCATGAGACGCACGGCCTTTTTATTGCCAGCCGACACAGCGAAAACGGGTGGGTCTGGCTCGTCTCCAACTACGTGTCCTTCGCCGGAGGAGCCGTCACGTCGACGGCGATCCGCCTCTGGCTTCGGGACATCCGCTCCACCCTGGTGGAGCGGACGATCGGCCTCGACGATCCGCAGAACAGCTGGGGCTACTACGAGGCGCCGAAAGGTGAGCTCCGGAACATCCGGGGCGCGATGAACAGCCACAACGTGCAGTCATACGGTTTCGACAATCTCATCGTCGCCTGTCCCTCGAAGCTCACCCTCACGCCCCTGCTGGGGGACATGGTGATGGACGAGATCGCCCTCAGTATGGGCGGGTATCAGCGCCCCGCGGGCATTTCTGATCTCGAATCCGGCTCGACGCTGTCCGTCTCGCCTGAGCGCTGGAAAGCGGCACCGCTCGAACCAGTCAGTTCATTGATGGAACTGTGAAGGCGATGGTGGATCTGTCTAGCATCCGACTGGCGCGCAGTTGGAGAGACGTCGCCTTCGCGGAACAGCTGAGGGTCGACCTCGCGGTGCGTCACCGTTCGGTGGATCTCACCGGTTTCACGACGGGTGGCGGTGTCCGCGAGCGACCCGAGTCGGCCACGGTCGCGGTCGTTCCTCAGCAAGATACTGACGACTACAACACCTTCCTAATCTGGATGGAGGTCGTGCAGTCGGCGGGCGCAGCGCCCGTGCTGATCCTGCCCGAAGGGATTGATCTCCCCACATGGATCCACGCCGAAGCGGCTGGCATCATCTTCCGCAACTCCACCAGCTACGACCAGCTGTTCGAACACCTGTTCCGAATGTTGGTCGGCCCGTTCCCGTCCTGGCTGGATGTCCGGGTCCGGCCGTCCCTGATCCAGAACCCCACGGGCGTGGCCTGGTGGTCGGACGACCTGCACGTCGCTGACGACCGATTCGAACACGCAGTCCGCATCTCACCGAACGACTCGACGGTCGTGGTTCCTGGCCTCGACAACCCGCACCATATCTCGCTGGATCAGCGTCACCTCGCGATCGCCAACATGTCCGCCGGCGAGGTTCTGGAGTGCGACATCGTCGACAAAATGGCCACGAACTTCCAGACCATCCGGTCAGTGGATGGTCTCGACCTCGTGCGACCGCACGACGTCCGGCTGACCGCCCACCTCTCGGTGATCGCGGATACGGGGAACAGTCGCGTCCTTTTCCGGCCAAGAGGCGAGGACTGGAGAGCCGTCGAGCTCGAACGGCCACTGGCGTATCCGGGAGCGGTATGCCTCGACGACACGGGATTCTGGATCGCGGATACGGGCAACCATCGCGTCGTCAAGTGCGACTCCGAAGGTCGCGAGTTGCTCTGCTACGGAGGCCGCGGTGACGGAGCGGCCGAGTTCGACACGCCCGTCGGCATCTGCCGATGGCGGGACTTCCTTTTCGTCGCGGACGAAGGCTCAAAGCGCATCAAGGTGTTGCAGGTGAGCGACGCTCCCGAGAGCGGACACGCCGAGCTGACGCCGCGCGTCCCACACCTCGCGGGCGATTTCATCGGTCAGCCACTCGCCCTGGATGTCAGCAGGAACAATCGGCTTGCCGTGTCCGATCGCAAGCTGAAGTGCATCTGGCTCGTGGATCTCTTGAGGCTCACGGAGCAGGATTCCGCTTTCTCGTAACTACGGGCACCCTCCGACCCACAGCTAGGGCGTGTCTCGTAAATGCTGTGTCCAGGCGATGACGGCGTTGAGGACGACCGCGGCGCGGTAGGTGGTGGCGTGCTTGTCGTATCGGGTGGCGAGGCCGCGCCATTGCTTGAGGTGGCGGAAGCGGCGCTCGATCACGTTTCGGTGCTTGTAGTCGGCGGTGTCGTAGCTGACGGGTCTGCCGCCGGGTGAGCCGCGCCGCTTGCGGTTGCCCTGCTGGTCGGCTGGCTCGAGGATGACAGCGGTGATGCCGCAGTCGCGTAAGTGAGTGCGGATCGCGCGAGACGAGTAGACCTTGTCGCCGCGGACCGAGTCGGGGCTGGTCCTTGGGCGTCCCACGGCTCGGCTCACCTGTAGTTCGGCCAGCAGGGGCCGCCGCATCGGCGAATCGCCCGCCTGCCCCGATGTGACCGCGGTCACCAGCGGCAGACCCCGCCCATCGACGAGCTGATGGACCTTCGTTGACAAACCATCCCGTGACCGGCCTATTACGTGGTCAGGCGGCTCGGGTGTGCTCCGATTCTTGTATTTCGACGAAGCCCCCTGTATGGCGGGCGATGTTCGTCGCGTGCTGGTGCGCGCGAGCGATGGTCGAGTCCACCGACAACGACCAGTCAACCGCGCCAACCACATCCGCCTTCGCCGTCAGCGCGCAAGCACCCGATCCCAGGTGCCATCGCCCGACATCCTGTGACACCCCAACCCGGCCGCGCTGCTGCGCCTCGCCGGCGCAGTCCTCGTCGAACAACACGATGAATGGGACGCAGGCGAACGCCGATACTTCTCCAAGGCATCCATGCACGCCCTCGAGACCATCAACCAGCTCGGAACCGACCACGACAAGGAGGTGGTTGCCATCCCCGAACTCAGCGCCGCATAATCAAACCGGGCGACCTACACGGTGTCGAGAAACTCCACCACTCAGCGGGACGACACCCCGCCCGATCGGCCGGCTTGCCTTTAGAAACGTCTTAGAAGGAGCTTGGTGCTCTAGTTCTTTCGTCACTACCGGGAGACCCGATGATCGTCCACAAGGCTCGGCCGAAAATGGTTGGCGCGCTCGATGCATCAGACGCACCGCCGCGGCGGCTGGTACCGGGGATCCTTGGCGTCTTAGCCGTGATCGTGTCCGCTGTCTTGCTGCGGCAGGCGCGAGGGATCCCCGTCGGACCAGATGCCGGGTGGCAATCCCTGATGGCTTCCCATCAACGGGTTCCCGCATTTGCTATCGCGCAGGCGCTGGCATTCGTTGGCAGCTCTAGCGGAGCACTGCTCGTGACCGGAGCCGTGGTGATCATTCAGCTGTGCCTCCGTCGATGGCACGCTGCGATCGCCCTCCCCATCACCGTGAGTTTGGGGGCGGTCGGCTCCACCTCTCTGAAACTCGTCTCGGAGCGCCCTAGTCCGGGAGGGACGCTCGATCTGACAACCTTCTCGTTTCCCTCCGGCCATACAACCTGGGCAGCAGCATTCGCCGTAGCCCTGGCGCTCGGGCTGCCCCGCGTGTGGACAATGTTCGCTGCGGCAGGCTGGACCGCGTTCATGGCGTGGGGTCGCACCTACCTCGATGTTCATTGGCTCTCAGACGTGGCCGCCGGGGCCCTCCTAGGAATCAGCTTGGCTCTGATCGTTGACGGGATGTTGACCCGGCTGAGCGCCCAGTTCCGGTGGCTTCGTCCGCGCGAGGGTCTCGGACGCGCAGTCGTCGTCCCCGACAAGGAATGAACTCGGGTGGAGAGTGAGATCGTGCGGCTAATCGAGGTCGGCGGCGAGCGCGACTACAGGGCCACCACGTGGGCGGAACGGCCCGAGGATCGTCATCTTGTCGGTCACTACCGAACGCTGCGCCGTGCGACCAGAGAAGCGCACATGTTGTTCGTCCGCTCCCATGGTCAGACAGGGTTCGCCAACGGTGTCTGGTGACTCTCTAGCCACTCTGCCAACAAGAGCAACGGGTCCTGACCCGGTTTCCCGGACGGGTTGCCCGGAAAAACGGGTCAGGCTCCGTCGGGACTCCACGACCATCCGCACCGCCCGCTCACGCAGCTCCAGCGGATAACTCCGCCACGTATTCCACGACATAACTCCATCCTTCTCAAGGAACAGAGGCTCCGGACACTCCGGAGGGATTCAGCCGAGCGCGATCTTGTATATGTGGTGGGTGTACTCGGCGGCAAAGGTGTCGGTGAAGGTGCTGCCCGTTGCCGAGATGGTGCGGTTCTCGCCGACGACCGAGATCGTCCCGCTCACTCCGGTCGGAAGTGTGAATGTCTGCGCTCCGGTTGTGCCGTCGGTCATAGCGAAGATGTAGGCAGAACTGTCCTTCACCTTGAGTGAAGTCTCGAGGTGGGCGCCGAACGTCCATAGGTATGACTGCGTGTTGATCACGGCGGCGAGCGACTGCACATCGGAATCGATCTGTTTCACCTTGTCGCGGAGGGCCGAGCCGCATTCGATGAGCGAATATATCCCGCACTGCCCGTTGTTGTTGTCCTGGAAATAGGCGATCCCGGACGCACCGTGGATGATCGAGTTCCACACCGCCCCCTCGATTTGACTACCCGTGATGGAGCGAGCGCCGACATCGGTCAAGAATGGCATGGCCGTCTCCACAAACACCCAGTTCGGTTTGGTGGAGTTCGTGAATGTGGCCATACGATCCTGCAGCCAGCCATACGCCCCCGCGGTTACGACGTTGCGCCCAGGCACCCACGAGCTCGACTTGGAAATGACGTAGTCCGCACCCGGGCTCGTGTAGGCGTACTTGTCGACGCTCGAGACGTCCATCAACCCGACCTGCTGGCTCATGGTCGTCGGTGCCCACCAGGTACCGACCACCCCGTTGCCGAAGTTCGCTTGAACGAACCGCCCATCGTTATAGGAGCGGAAACGAGTCACATACGCTTGCTGTTGCTCGAGCCGGCCGGCTTCGGTCGGGCTGTCGCACCCACCGAGCCCCATGTCGCACTCGTCGGAGGAGAACCACCCGACGACTCCGGGGTCGTTGCCGACCTCAGCAGGGGTCCAGTCGGTCTGAGCGATCACCGAGACACCTTGACTTGTCACCATGGAAATCGGTGATCCGTCGTGCTCCGCGGCCATGTAGTTGTTGATTCCAATGGATTTCAACGAGGCCGCATGAGCTGGCTTACCGAGGAACACCGAAATCGGGAAGAAGGACGAGCTCGTCCAGCCGGTAGCTGCCGCGTTGGGGAACTTCGAGTAATACGCAGGGCCCCCGTACCACGGCACCCGCGGCAACGACAGCAAGGTGACACTCGAGTTGACAGCGGGCGCCGCGGTGGAGATCGAGGACACGCTGGGTGTCTGAGGGACTCGAAAGGTATCACCCTCGTACGTCCAGATGGAGCTCGGGTAGTTCGCAATCACCGAGCTCTTCTCGGCGACGGATGCCGTGTAGAAGTGATGCTGATTGGTGGGACTCCAGAAGCGCGAGACAGCGACAGTACCCGTGAGGGTCGTGTTGCTCGGGTAGACATAAAAGGCGACGCCTTCAAAGCTCCAGGTAGAACTCGGATAGCTCGCGATGATTGAGTTCTTCTCACTCTCGGACGCGGTATAGAAGTGTCCGCTGAGAAGGGGACTCCAGAAGCGATAGAGCGGGATCGTTCCGGCTTGCGGGGAGAGGAACGCACTGTAGGCGACTCCCTCGTAGGTCCAGATCGAGGCGGGGTAATTGGCGATGACCGAGTCGCGTTCCGCGAGCGAC
>JAYTXO010000176.1:0-2116 GCA_043742905.1 Microbacteriaceae bacterium
TTGGCCTCGCCGATCTGATCGGCCTGCACGAGGTTCGGGATGAAGCTTTGGTAGCTCACGTCGAAGAAAACCGAGCACACCCCGACCGCCGTGGCGACCACCAGCAACTGCCAGAAGGCGAGCAGGTGGGTGAACCACAGGATCGGGATCGTCGCCAGCAGCACCACACGGACGAGATCGGCTCGCAGCATGACCTTCCGCTTGATCCAGCGGTCGATCCAGGCACCCGCTGGCAGACCGATCAGCAGGAACGCGAGCGTCTCCGCCGTGTTGAGGAGACCGACCTCGAATGAGCTCGCGCCGAGCACGGTCACGGCGACCACTGGGACCGCGAGGTTGCCGAACTGCTCGCCGAACTGGCTGAACGTCTCGCCGGTCCACAGCCGCAGGAAGCCGCCGTGCCGCCAGAGGCTCGAGGCGGGGGCCGAAGCAGAGGCGACCTTCTGCGCGGCCGTCACGACGTGGCGCTTCGGGTGGGCTCGAACAGCACCGTGGATGTCGCGACATCCGCTTTGACGAGGGTGACCGTGAGCACAGCGCCCGTTTCGTGATGCCCGGAGCACTCGGCGGTAACCGCGGGATCCAGCAGCTGCACGACACTGCCGCTCTTGTTCTGCGCGACGATAACGCCATCGAAGCTCTCGCCAAGACGCGGAGCGAGCACGGCCGCCTCGACCGCATCCAGTGCGCGGCGATCGAGCTGACCCGAGACATTGCTGCTGTGCGCCATCTCGGCAGGCAGGGTGGGCAGGGCGGCCCGCGCCCAATCCGCAACCGGCCGCCCGGCCGTCAGTGCCTCACAGACCACCAAGCCGAAACGGTCGACAAGTCGGCGCAGGGGAGCCGTCACGTGCGCGTACGGGGCACCGACGGCCGATTGGATGGTGTGCGCTGGCAGCTCGCCGTCGAAAGGCGTGTAGCCGGCCCCCCGAAACAGAGATCCCGCCGCGTGGAGGATCGCCAGGTGTTGCGGGTTCGTTCCGTCCAGTGTCGCGAGGTAGTCGCCGTACGGCCAGCCTTCTGGCCAGGCGTGCCCGAGCGCGCGGGTCTGGTGCCGGAAACGGTCGATCGCATCCTGCTCGGCAGGCGGCATCGTGCGCAGGATTCCCACCTTGCCGTTCAGCATGATGGTCGCCGCCTCCATGCCGGTCAGCAGCGAGAGTTCAGCGTTCCAGCCCTCGACCGGCAGCTGGGAGCGGCGGGTCACCACGTATCGGCCGTCGATCTCGTCGATGAGCGCCTCGGGGGTGTTCAGGCTCGCGCCGCCGCGGGCGCGCTCCAGCACCTGCCGCGCCAGGCCGACATCTTTCAGAAGCTGCAGCGCCTCGTCAGCGGTGCCGGCATCCAGCTGCTGCTGAACCCCGTCGTAGTCGAGGCGGCGGCGGCTCCGGATCCGCCCGCGCGCGACCGTCGAACTCGTCACCATCGCGTTCGCGTCGAGCGCAAACTCCCACACGAAGGCGCCGCGGAGCTGCTCGGGGAGCAGCGAGGCCGCGCCCTCGCTTAGGACAGTCGGATGCAACGGGATGCGCCCGTCGGGTGCGTAGACCGTTTGCCCGCGTTTGTGCGCCTCGATGTCGATCGCGCCGCCCGGAGTCACGAACGCCGGGACGTCGGCGATCGCGTACCAGAACCGGTAGCCCGCCCCCTCGCGCACGAGCTGGAAGGCCTGATCGAGGTCATTCGACCCGGCGGGGTCGATCGTGGCGAACTCGATGTCGGTACGGTCGGCGTCGGGGAGAGGCGTAGTTTTCGCTGCCGTCTCCGCCTCAGCCAGCACGGCGGCGGGGAAGTCGCGCTCGAGGTCCACCTCGGCGGGAAGCGCGGCGAGAAGCTTCGCGAGTTCGTCGTTGGCAGCATCCGAGGTCAGTCGCAACGACGTCATAGGCACCGGACGAGCCTACGACCGGGGGTTCGATACTCGGCTTCGCCGCTACTTGACCGGCTACGACAGCGGCAGCGTGTAGCCCTGGAGCGCATCGCGGCTCACAAGTCCGTCGCGCAGGAGGCCTGCGAGGGCACGCTCGAGTTGCGCGGAATCCGGCCACAGTGCCTCGATCGTGTCGCCGGGCACCGGGATGTCGGCCGCTCGCAGCTCGCGCAGGATCAGCCCGCG
>JAYTXO010000177.1:0-14429 GCA_043742905.1 Microbacteriaceae bacterium
ATCGCGCACCCCTCCGTCATCGCGCATCTGCAGAAGATTGGCGTCACCGCCATCGAGCTCATGCCGATCCACCAGTTCGTCAACGACGACACCCTGCAACAGAAGGGCCTGAGCAACTACTGGGGCTACAACACCATCGGCTTCTTCGCCCCGCACGCCGCGTACTCGAGCGCCGGCGCCCTCGGGCAGCAGGTGCAGGAGTTCAAGGGGATGGTGCGAGCCCTCCACGCGGCGAACATCGAGGTGATTCTCGACGTCGTCTACAACCACACGGCGGAGGGCAACCAACTCGGCCCGACCCTGTCGATGCGCGGCATCGACAACGCGGCATATTACCGGCTCGTGGATGACACCCCCGAGTTTTACATGGACTACACCGGCACCGGCAACTCGCTCAACGCGGGCAATCCGCACACCCTGCAGCTCATCATGGACTCGCTGCGCTACTGGGTCACCGAGATGCACGTCGACGGCTTCCGTTTCGACTTGGCGGCCACCCTGGCCCGCGAGTTCTACGAGGTCGACAGGCTCTCCGCCTTCTTCGAGCTCGTGCAGCAAGACCCGATCGTGTCCCAGGTGAAGTTGATCGCCGAGCCCTGGGACCTCGGCCCGGGCGGATACCAGGTCGGCAACTTTCCGCCGCAATGGACCGAGTGGAACGGCAAGTATCGCGACACCGTTCGCGACTTTTGGCGGGGCGAGCCGTCGACGCTCGGCGAGCTAGCGTCGCGCCTCACCGGCAGTGCGGACCTCTACGAGAACACCGGACGCCGCCCGGTCGCCTCAATCAATTTCGTCACGGCCCACGACGGCTTCACCCTGCGCGACCTTGTCTCCTACAACGACAAGCACAATGCGGCCAATGGCGAGGACGGCCATGACGGCACAGACGACAACCGCTCGTGGGACAGCGGCGTCGACGGTCCAACCGACGATCCGGCGATTCTCGCGTTGCGCGGCCGTCAAGAGCGCAACTTTCTCGCGACGCTGCTGCTCAGCCAGGGCGTGCCGATGGTGCTCCACGGCGACGAACTGGGGCGAACGCAGGAGGGTAACAACAACACATACGCCCAGGATTCCGAGTTGAGCTGGGTGCACTGGGACCAGGCCGATCAGGGTCTGATCGAGTTCACAGCGGCGATCGCGCGGCTACGGCGCGAGCATCCGACCTTCCGGCGCAGCCGCTTCTTCGACGGTCGACCCGTGCGCCGCGGGCAGGGTGAGCGGCTTCCCGACGTGGAGTGGCTGAAGCCAGACAGCACGCCGATGGAGCCCGAGGACTGGGAATCTGGATTCGGGCGAACGATCGGCATGTATCTCAACGGTCAGGGCATCAGCGGGATGGACGCCCGCGGCGAACACGTGACGGACGTGGGCTTCATCGTCTACTACTCGGCGCACGACGAACCGGTTCCGCTCGTGCTTCCGGACTCCGACCACGGCGCCTCGTGGGACGTCATCGTCGACACGGCGGGCGATCACGTCGACGGTCACGTCTTGCCAGCCGGCGCAAGTTGCAGAATCAACTCGCACACGCTGCTGGTGTTGCGCGAGCACACCGAGGCCACTGCCGGCGACTCGACGGTGAGCGCGACGCTGGCTCCCCCGTCGACGGCGACCGCCATCCCGAGCGAACCCCCGGGGGCCGAGTGATCCGGACACCGCTATCCACCTATCGGCTGCAGCTGACCGCCGACTTCCCGCTGGGGGATGCTGCCGCGACCGTCGGCTACCTGCGGGCGCTCGGCGTCGATTGGGTGTATCTCTCTCCGCTTCTGCAGGCCACCGCGGGGTCGTCCCACGGCTACGACGTGACCGACCACGCCCGGATCGACGTGGCGCGTGGCGGGGCAGCGGGGCTGCAGGAACTGTCGGATGCCGCGCACCGCGAGAACCTCGGAGTTCTCGCCGACATCGTGCCGAACCACGTGGGCGTCGCGGATCCCGCGCAGAATGCCTGGTGGTGGAGCGTGCTGCGCGACGGCCGCGGCTCGCCGTTCGCTCGTTTCTTCGACATCGACTGGGCCGCCGGGGGTGGCCGACTGCTCATCCCGGTGCTGGGCGAAACGCTGGAGGCGGCGGCAGGCAGCGGCGCCTTGACGGTGGTCGGCGACGAGCTGCACTACTACGACCATTGCTTCCCGCTCGCCCCCGGATCGGCAGCAGACCCGTCTGATGCAGTGACGGTGCACGGCCATCAGCACTACGAACTCGTGGACTGGCACCGCGCCGACGACGATCTCAACTACCGCCGTTTCTTCGCGGTGAATGAACTGGCGGCGATCCGGGTGGAGCTGCCCGAGGTCTTCGAGGCCTCGCATATCGAGATCACCCGCTGGCTTCGCGAAGGCCTCGTCGATGGGCTCCGAGTCGATCATCCGGACGGGCTTGCCGACCCGGGCGGCTATCTCGACGCGCTGGCGGCGGCCACCGGCGGCGCCTACGTGCTGGTCGAGAAGATCCTCGAGGGGGGCGAGACTCTTCCGCCATTCTGGCCAACAGCGGGCACGACCGGTTACGACGCGCTCGCCGAACTGGACAGGGTGCTGGTGGATCCAGCTGGCCGCGCGCTACTCGATGCGCTCGATGCGAAGCTCCGGCAGGACGGCGGGCGCCCGTGGTCCGAGCTGATCCGCGACACGAAGCGCGCGATCGCCGACGGTATCCTGCACAGCGAGGTTCGTCGACTGGGACGCGAGCTGGCGGCGGCCGGTGCGAGCGATCCGGCTCTCGAAGACCCGGCGATCCTGGACGCCACAGCCGAGCTGCTCGCCTGCTTCCCGGTCTACCGCAGCTACCTGCCGTTCGGGCGCGAGCATCTGGAAGCGGCACTCACCGACGCGCGGAGCCGACGGCCCGAGCTCGGCGCGGCGCTCGACGCGCTGGCGCCGATCCTGGGTGACCCGCAGCAGCCTGCCGCGATCCGCTTCCAGCAGACGTCCGGCATGGTGATGGCAAAGGGCGTCGAGGACACGGCCTTCTATCGCGTGTCCCGGCTGGCGAGCTTGACCGAGGTCGGAGCCGATCCCGCCGAGTTTTCCATGACGACGGCTACCTTTCACGAGCGCCAGCAGTCACGGCTGGCCGCGCATCCGCTGTCGATGACCACGCTGTCGACGCACGACACCAAGCGCGGCGAGGACACCCGCGCGCGTATCTCGGTGATCGCGGAGACGCCGGAGGACTGGGTCGCGTTTCTCGCGCGACGGCGGGAGCGGCATCCACTCGCCGATGGCGCGTTCGAGAACGTGCTCTGGGAGTCCGTCGTGGGAAGCTGGCCGCGCGAACGCAATGCCCTGCACAGCTACGCCGAGAAGGCGGCACGAGAAGCGGGAACCTCGACCGAATGGGCCGCCCCCGACGAGGCATTCGAGGCGCGGATGCACGCACTCGTCGACGCGCTGTTCGATGACCCCGAGGTGTCGGCCGACGTAGAGGAGATGGTCGATCGCCTGGCATCTGCCGGCCGATCCAATGGCCTCGCCGTCAAACTGTTGCAGCTGACCGGGCCGGGTGTACCCGACGTCTACCAGGGGAGCGAGCTGTGGGAGCGATCGCTTGTGGACCCCGACAACCGCCGTCCGATCGACTTCGACCTGCGCCGCGCGATGCTGGCAGAACTGGATGCCGGCTCCCGCCCCCCTCTCGATGAGACCGGCGCCGCAAAGCTCCTGGTGGTGTCGCGGGCGCTGCGACTTCGACGCGATCGGCCCGAACTGTTCGCCCGCTACGTTCCTCTTCCCACTGTTGGAGAGGCGGCCGACCATCTGGTAGCAGTCGATCGCGGCGGTGCGATCGCTCTCGCCACCCGGCTCCCGCTCGGGCTCGACGCGCGCGGCGGCTGGGGTGACACCACCGTGCTGCTGCCGCTTGGACCGTTCGTCGAACAACTGACCGGACGTGTCGTGGCTGGCGGCGAGACCCCCGTGGCCGAACTGCTCGCCGACTATCCGGTAGCGCTGCTTGCCGCAGAGGAGGCCTCGCTGTGATCGCCGAGGTGTGGGCACCCAACGCCGCACGGGTGCGAATCGTGACAGAGGGCACCGAGCGCGAGCTGACCGTTCGCGACGAAGGCCGCGGAAGCGCTGGCTGGTGGCGCGACGACCGAGAACTCCCGGTCGGCGCTCGTTACGGGTTCCGCCTCGACGACTCCGCTGCGGTGCTTCCCGACCCCCGCGGCCGACGGCTTCCCGGTGGTGTGCACGATCTCAGCCAGGTAGTCGACACCACCCCGCTCGACACGACAGGATGGCCTGGCCGAGCCCTCGGCGCCGCCTCCAACGGCAGCGGGGTGATCTACGAGTTGCACCTCGGCACTTTCACGCCCGAAGGCACGCTCGACAGCGCGATCGAACGTCTCGATCACCTCGTCAAGCTCGGCATCTGCTTCGTCGAGCCCCTCCCGGTGAACGCCTTCAACGGCGCGTACAACTGGGGATACGACGGGGTGGCCTGGTTCGCCGTCCAGGAGAGCTACGGCGGCCCGGCGGCCTACCGTCGCTTCGTGACCGCCTGTCACGCTCGGGGGCTCGCGGTTATCCAGGACGTCGTCTACAACCACCTTGGCCCGAGCGGCAACGTTCTTCCACAGTTTGGCCCGTACCTCCGCCACGACGCGAGCAACACCTGGGGGGACGCAATCGATCTCACGCAGCCCGAGGTGCGCCGCTACATCCTCGACAACGCCCGCATGTGGTTCGAGGAGTACGGTGTCGACGGCCTGCGGCTGGATGCCGTCCATGCCCTGATCGACCCGAGTCCCGTTCATCTGCTGCGGGAGTTGGCCGCGCAGACGGACGAGCTCGCCACACGCCTTGGCCGACCGTTGACGCTCATTGCCGAATCCGACCTCAACGATGCCGTGATGATCGAATCTCGCGACGGCGGCGGCTACGGTCTCGCCGCGCAATGGTGCGACGACTATCACCACGCCGTGCACGTCGCCCTTACCCGTGAGACCAGCGGCTACTACGCCGACTTCGCCTCCCTCGCCGCTCTGGCGAAGGCGTCGACCCGCGGCTTCTTCCATGACGGCACGTACTCCTCGTTCCGCGAACGGGCGCACGGCAGACCGATCCCGGCTGAGCTGGCCACCTCACGGCTGGTGACGTTCTCGCAGAACCACGATCAGATCGGCAACCGGGCGACCGGGGACCGACTGAGCGCGACGCTCTCGCCCGAGCGCCTCGCGATCGCCGCTGTGCTGTCGATCTGCAGCCCGTTCACCCCAATGCTCTTCATGGGTGAGGAGTGGGGTGCGTCGACTCCGTGGCAGTTCTTCACCTCGCATCCGGAACCGGAGCTGGCCGAGGCCACCGCGACCGGCCGGATCGCCGAATTCGCGCGAATGGGGTGGGATCCCGCCGCGGTGCCCGATCCACAAGATCCGGAGACTTTCCGGCGTTCGCATCTCGACTGGACCGAATTGGCGAGGTCGCCGCATCGTGAGCTGTTCGAGCTGTACCGCGAGCTCATCCGTCTGCGAGGTTCCGTGCCCGAGCTCGCCGAACCGGACTTCGGGATGCTGAGTGCCGAGTGGGACGAGGATGCCAGCTGGTTCGTGCTCCACCGGGGTCGGGTCGACGTGCTGGTCAATTTCGGCCAGGAGTCGCGACTTTTCCCCGTAACCGGGACCGTGCTGTTCGCCACCTCTGCGGCGGTCGTGGGCGGGCCGGTCGGCGTCACCGTGCCTCCGGATGCCGCGGCCGTCCTGCGCCGGGTTGGGGATCATTCGCCCTAGAGTGTGCGAGTGAGTGTCCCGAGGAATACTTTCGCCGTCTCGAGCATCGACATGTCGAAGCGCGATCTGACGCTGGACCTTGCCCGTGTCTTCTCCGTACTGCTCGTGGTCGTCATCCACCTGCTAGAGACTGGCGTCGGCTCGGGGCCGGGCGGTCTCGTCGTCAGCCGGCCGCTCGAACATCAGCCCTGGTTCAACGATGCCACCTGGGTGTTCCAGATCATGCCGTTGTTCTTCGTGGTGGGCGGCTTCGCGAGCATGACCGCCTGGCGCAGCCTGCAGCGGCGTGGAGGGGGGCCGGCGGACTACGTGAAGATCCGCGTCCTGCGCCTCGCGCAGCCTGCGTTCCCGCTGTTCGTGTTCTACGTGGTCGTCGTTGGCGCTGCCACGCTGGTAGGCATCGATCCGACGCTGCTGCACACGGTCGTACTCGGCTCTGGCTCCCCACTCTGGTTCCTGGCGGCCTACGGACTCTGCCAGGCTGTCGCGCCGTTCGCGGCGTACTGGCACGCGCGATCCCCGAAACTCACGCTGCTGTTCCTGCTTGTCGGAGCGGTGATCGTAGATGTCGCCCGCTACCGCTCGGGAGTCGACGCGGTCGGCCTGATCAACCTGTTCTTCGTCTGGGTGCTGGTACAGCAGATTGGATTCTGGTACGCGGACGGCTGGTTCGACCGCCGCCGCTGGTGGCAGCTCGTGCTCATCGCACTCGGCAGCTGGGCGACGCTGTTCCCCCTCACGATCTGGGGGCCGTACTCCCCGGATATGCTGGCAAACCTCAACCCGCCGACCGTGCCGCTGATCGCGCTGGGGCTCTCGCAGGCGTGCGTGCTGCGCCTGTTGCGTCCGCTGCTCGCGGCGCTCATGCGCACCCGCGGCGCCCGCGCCACCGTATTCCTCGCTGGCAGCCGCCTCATGACGATCTACCTGTGGCACCTGCCGATCATCATCATCCTGACCGGCATCGGGCTGCTCATTCCCGGGGGAAGCCCACTACCGGGGTCTGCGGTCTGGTGGTGGACGCGCATCCCGGCGTATCTGGTCGTCCTCCTGCTGCTCGCGGCCCTTTCGCGGCTGGTCGGGAGATGGGAGGCACCGCGCGAGGTCGGATCGACGCCGCCGGGCTGGGTGGTGGCTTTTGCCTCTGCGCTGACGATCATCCCGCCGGTCTTCATCATCGAGTACTTCCTCAACCTGACCCTCGCCATCGTCAGCGCGGCCTGCTTCGGCGTAGCGATTCTGCTCCTTGGGCGCTGGCCAACGGCTACGCCTGCGAAGACGGTCGAGACCACGGGAGCAACAGCGACCGCTTAGGCTGAAAAGCATGAAAGCGACCTTTCTCTACGCCCCCGGCGACATCCGCGTCGAGGAGCGTCCCGACCCGGTGATCCTCGCGCCGACCGACGCCATCGTGCGCGTCACCGCGGCGTGCGTCTGCGGCTCCGACCTGTGGCCGTACCGCGGGGTGCGCAAGATCTCGCACACGATCGCGATGGGACACGAGCTCGTGGGCGTGGTCGAGGAGGTCGGCGCGGAGGTGAGCACGGTCAAGGCCGGCGACTTTGTCATCTCACCGTTCTCCTTCAGCGACAATCGCTGCCAGAGCTGCCGAGCTGGTTTCCAGTCGGCGTGCGATCACCTCGCGTTCTTCGGGGCGACCGACTCGGCGGGGTTGCCGATCGACGGCGCGCAGGGCGAACTAGCCCGGATTCCGCTGGCAGACGGCTCGCTCGTTGTCGTACCCGCGCCCTTTGATGACGCGCTCGTACCGAGCCTGCTCGCTCTGTCGGACGTCATGTCCACCGGCCACCACGCCGCCGTTTCTGCTGGCGTCGGTCCGGGCAGTGTGGTCGTGGTGGTGGGCGACGGGGCGGTCGGTCTCAGCGGAGTGCTCGCGGCATCCCGACTCGGGGCGGAGCGGATCATCGCGATGAGTCGCAACCGGGATCGCGCCGAGCTGGCCAGCACCTTCGGCGCCACGGATGTGGTGGCCGAGCGCGGCGATGACGGCATCGCGGCGATCAAGGAACTTTTGGGCGGTGAGTTGGCAGATTCCGCCCTCGAGTGCGTCGGCACTGAAGAATCGATGAACCAGGCCATCGGCTCGGTCCACGGCGGCGGACAGGTCGGCTACGTCGGCGTTCCGGTCGGCGGATCGAAGCTCCCGATCCAGGTGCTGTTCGCCCGCAACATCACAGTGGGCGGCGGGATGGCCCCTGCGCGCCACTACATCCCCGAGCTGCTGTCCGACGTGCTCAGCGGCAGGATCAACCCCGGGCTGGTCTTCGACCTAGAACTGCCGCTCGACGAGGCTGCTGAGGCCTACGCAGCGATGGACGAGCGCCGCGCGATCAAGTCGCTGCTGCGCCCGTAGTCAGCCATTCCAGGGGAGGAACGCGCTGACCAGCGGCGAGCTCGACACGCGCTCAGCGACGGTCTCGACGAGCGATCCGCCGAACTTGCCGCGGTCGTCCGCGCCCCGCAGAGTGCGCTCAAGCGATCCGGGGGCCCGCCGCTCGGCCCGGGTCGCGGACCGCGCCAGAGTAGCCGGCTCGCTCGACAGCGGACGTTCGCCGGTGCCCGCGCCGCGGCTGAGCTCCTCGTAGAGAGCCGCACGCTGGCGCTCCGCCAGTACGGCGAAGGCCTCGGTGTGCGCCTGTTCGAGGGACTCGGTTGGGGCATTCAGCAGAATATGGCGATAGCGGTTGATCCCGCGCACGTCCGTCTCGCGTCCCGTTTCGACGGCGCTGTCGCGCTCCGTCCCGAACAACCGTGCCAACACACCCACCGCGCCCACCTCCTCGCTTCACGGTAGGGGGGCCGACTGTGCGGCGCCTGGACTGAACCCTAACGTTCGCCGGACCCACCCGAATTTCGGCCTTCGTCGCCTGAGGGGTCCCGCCACTTCTCACGCGCTTCCTGACGACCGACCATCGAGAGTGGCTGCGTGATCGCTTCGAGGGATTTGCGTTCGGCATCCACCCCCAGGAAGAACGTCACGAGGCCTCCGACGATCATGATCGCTGCGCCCAGGAAGTAGCCGCCGGTGATCGGGCCGCGCGAATGCCCCTCGCCAATCAAGGCACCGAACAGCACGGGAGCCACCGCTCCGGCGAGCTGGGCGATGGCGAAGAAGTATGAGATCGCTTGGCTGCGCACCTCGAGCGGAAAGATCTCGCTGACGGTCAGGTACGCCGACGACGCACCCGCCGAGGCGAGGAAGAACGCGGCACTCCAGAAGATCGTCTGTGTGGTGGCGTTGAGAGCATCCGCCTGGAACAGCCCCGCCGAGACCGCGAGAATCACTCCGGATCCACCGTAGGTCAGCAGGATCATCTTGCGGCGACCCCAGGTGTCGAAGAGGTGGCCAAGCAGCAGAGGTCCGAGCAGGTTGCCGATCGCGAACGGGAAGAAGTAGAACGCGGTCTGCGACTTGTCGACACCGTAGAAGTTCTGGAGCGCAAGAGCGTATGTGAAGAAAATCGCGTTGTAGAGGAATGACTGCGTGATCATCATCGTCAAGCCGACGATGGTCCGCTTCGGGTACTCGACGAAGAAGACGCGAGCGAGGCGGCGAAAGGGGATGCTGCCGGTCGGCGAAATCTCGATGGCCTTGCTGTCGTCGACTTTTTCGAGGGTGTGACCGTCCGCCGTCACGCGTGCCTCGATCTCGTCGACGGTAGTCTCTGCCTCCTCTTCGCGACCGTGGGTCAGCAACCAACGCGGGCTCTCGGGGATATGGCGGCGCAGGAAGATGATCGCCAGCCCAAGCACCGGTCCGATGAAGAACCCGATCCGCCAACCCCAGTTCTGGCTGAAGTAATCGGGATTGAGCAGGAAGATGTTCGCCACAGCCCCCACGGCGGCGCCACCCCAGTATGTGCCGTTGATCGCGATATCGACGCGGCCGCGGTAGTGCGAGGGGATGAGTTCGTCGATCGCCGAGTTGATCGCCGCGTACTCGCCCCCGATCCCCATCCCGGCGATAAAGCGGAAGATGAAGAAGAACCACATCGCGGGGGCAAGGCCGGCCACGCCACTCCCAACCAGGTAGATCGCGAGGGTCAGGATGAAGAGGTTGCGTCGGCCCAGTTTGTCGGAGAGCCGGCCGAAGACTAAGGCCCCCACAACCTCCCCGATCAGGTAGACCGTCCCGGCGAGTCCGACCTGGGCCGAGTTCATGTGGAGCGTGGCCTGATAGCCGGCCGAGGCGACGATTTGGATCTCGAGGCCGTCGAGCACCCAGGAGATCCCGAGCCCGACGATGATCATCCAGTGGAACTTCGTCCACGGGAGGCGGTCAAGACGAGCGGGGACCAGGCTCTTGACCGTTCGGGATGAGCTGCTCGTGTTCGCGGTCGTACTCGGCATTGAAACTCCTCGTTACCTTCTCGCGGCGTTTCGACGCTATGACGACGACGGAATCGTTCTGGCTCGAACCCACTACTTCTCAGCCAGAGTTCAGATTGCCGAGATCACGAACGAATCTGCTCCTGCCCGTTCGGGATAACGGCCAAGCAAATCGCGTAGTTCAGCAGCTGCGAGCCGGGGAGGACGAACGACAGGATCGCGACGAGCCGGACGACGGTGACGTTCCACCCGAAGCAGCGCTCGAGACCCGCGCACACTCCTGCCAGGACGCGGCACTGACTTGGGCGGACGAGCGGTGAGGCGGTTGTCGTGGTCATGCCTCAAGCCTCTTCTGTGCAGCCGGTGCCAGGGGCTACCCCCCGTTGTCCGCGCGGAAGAACGCGTCGAGGAGCAGGAACCCCAGAACCAGTAGCTCGCGCACCTCCGCCACGGTGCCACGCTCGAGATCGGCGACATCTCGTGCGAGGAGTTGCGCAACCGCGGCAGCGATGGCCCCGAGCGGGAGATCGCCGTCGCAGGCACCCACGATGGCGGCGAGCTCGGTGCCCACGCGCAGTTCGCGTCGGAATCCACCGCCCTGACGCAGCACGAGCACGCTTGGGTCCGCCTCGCCCGGCCAGTGGCTGCGTTCCTCGGTGACGTCGGCGGCGACGCTGAGGCGGCCAGCCAGCACTTCGGCGTCCGTGCGCGGCGCCTGCCAGTCGTGCGCCGCAAGCGAGGTCGAGAGGTGCGTGCCGAGTCCGGCCGTTCCGCGGCCGAGCGGGGCATCGAGGCGCTCGGCGCGGCGCAGTCGCGACGAACCGGCCGCATCCGGATGCCGCAGCAGCAGATACCCGAACCCCACCCCGGTCACCCCGCGAGCTTCGAAATCGTCGAGCCACGCGCCGCAGAGCCGCTCGAACTGCTCGGATCCGGCGCGGGTCCCGCCGTCGCGGATCCAGGTCTCCGCGTACTGGGCAGGATCCTGCCGATCCCGTTCGATGATCCACGCGTCCAAGCCAGCCTCGTCGGCCCAGCCGATCGCCCGCTGAAGGCCGTCGGTGCCGGTGCCCAGCGGCTCGGCGAGATACTCCCAGTTCCCGAGCAACTGGGCGATACCTCCGGGCGTCAGGTGCTCGCGCGCGCCAGCGACCACGGCCCGAACGAGCGCATCGCCGACCATGCCGCCGTCGCGATACTCGTACTCGGGAACGCCCGGTGTCCGTGGGGTGATGACGAACGGTGGGTTCGACACAATGCGATCGAAGCGCTCGCCCGCGACCGGCTCAAAGAGGCTGCCGAGCCGCAACTCGATGTTCGCTACTCCATTGAGCGCCGCATTGAGACGCGCGAAGTCGAGGGCGCGCTCCGAGATGTCTGTGGCGATGACGCGACCCGCCCACCGCGAGGCGTGCAGGGCCTGGATGCCACATCCGGTCCCCAAATCGAGCACCGTCTCAACCGGGTCGGGCATCAGCAACCCGCTCAGGGTGAGCGAGGCGCCTCCGACTCCGAGCACGTGATCGACGCGGAGCGCGCGGCCCGTGGCGAGCTCGCCGAGGTCGCTGGCAATCCACCAGGAGCCGGCGCCCTGCGCGTCCAGGAAGTCGTAGGGCCGCAGGTCGAGCAGGGCGACGACGGTATCGTCATCTACCGCGCAGAGACCCAGCGCGCGCGCCCCCGAGAGCGTGAGATTCGGGAAGGCGACCTCCGCCGCGGCCGTCGTCGCAGGCATCCCGAGCACGAACAGGGTGGCCAGCGTCGCCCGCGCACCGTCGTCGCCAGCCAGCGCACGGACCGCGGGAAGCCGATTACCGCGCTCGAGGGCGGCATCCGCCTCCTTGCCCCACAGCGCGCCAAGGGCCGCGACGGTGAAACGGGCGGCGGTCAGATCGGCGCGGAGACTATCGACGAGATCGCCATTCAGATCGGCTGGGGGCACGGCTCAATTCAAGCCGACCCCGCTCGCTCCCGAACTCAGTTGCTGAGAACCGACAAAATGTTGCCAGCGGGGTCGAGGAACCAGGCGATGTCGGGGCCGCGGTTGGCCGCCTTGCCGCGAGTGATGCCCCTCTCGTCCTGATGGGTGCCTGGGTACATCTCGATCGTCACCCCTGCGGCAACCAGCTCATCGACGGCCACGTCGATATCGGCCACCTCGAAGTTCAGGACCGTAAAGGTGGCGGGAAGGTGATTTGGCTTCGCGTAGACGAAGACCGGAGCGCCGCCGGTGATGTCGAGTTGCAGGCCCATCGCCGTGCCGAGGACGGGGATGCCGAGGGCGTCGCGATAGAACGCGAGGGCCTTCACCTCATCATCGACCGAGAATCCGCTAAAACCGCCTGTTGTCGTAAGCACGCTGACTCCTTTGTGTACGCTGTTTACAATGCTAGCGCGCGAGAGCTATCGACACGGCGACCTGCGTCAGGCGCTGATCGATGCCGCGCTCGAGATGGCCCGCGAGGGTGGTCCCGATGCCGTGGTGCTCCGCGAGGCCACCCGCCGCGCCGGAGTCTCGCCGAACGCCGCATATCGTCACTTCACCGACCGCACGGAACTGGTGGAGGCAGTTAGCAACGCCGCCCAGGCGCTCGTTGCCGGCGCGATCGAAGCCGAGTGGCACACCGTTCCGGCCACCCTCTCCGCCGCCGAAAGCGCGCACGCACACCTTCGCGCGGTCGGCCGCGGTTATCTCGGTTTCGCACGCGACGAGCCGGGACTATTTCGCGCTGCGTTCACGGTGCCAACTGACCTCGAGACCGCGCTCGGCGCCGAGAAGGCCGGCCCGAGCGGTCGAACCTCCTTCCAACTGCTGGCGATCGCGCTCGACGAGCTGGTCACCGTGGGAGCCATCCCAGCTGATCGCCGTTCGGGCGCCGAGTTCTCCGCGTGGTCCGCGGTGCACGGCCTGGCGATGCTCGTGCTCGAGGGTCCGCTGCGCAACCTCGATCCGGACGTCGCGCGAGCGGCTGGTGCCCGGCTGATCGACATGGTCGACCGCGGGCTGTAGTCGTCTGCGGGATGTCATCCGTCAATGGTCAGGGCCGTGTGGCCTTCGCGATCCCGGACAGGGCCGAGCCGCATCCGTCCCGCAGCCGTGACAGTTCTGCGTGCCGCTTCACGACACTCACCCGGTCGGCGGAGTTAGGCTGCAATCAGCATGAAGCTGCTGACTGACGCCGACATCCGGGACTCGCTGATCAACGCGAGTGCCGCCGAGGCTGCCCGGATGCCGCTCCCGGGCCTCCACGAGGTCGTCTGGTCTGAGCGCGAATACCTCGGCTGGCGCGATCCCGGATCCGCGCAGCGCGGTTACCTCGCCTATTGGCGCGACGGTCGCCCCGTCGGTCTCGTCATGCGCGCGTCCGAAGCGCGGCTGCGCGGCGGCTCCGCGATTTGCTCGCTCTGCCAGACCCCGCAGCCAGCCAATCAAGTGACGATGTTCACAGCCCAGCGTGCCGGTCAAGCCGGCGATCGCGGTGACTCGGTCGGCACATACATCTGCGCGGATCTGGCATGCTCGCTGCTGATCCGAATCGTGCCGCCGCAGTACGAGATGCAACCGTCGCCGCAGCTCGTGGTCGCCACGCGCGCCAGCCGCCTCGCCGAGCGGGTGGACAAATTTGTCTCCCGCGTGCTTGAAGACGCCTAGCTGCCGGCGCCGCGGCGGCTCAAGATAGCCGGCGCATCAACGCTGTTCGACGAAAGAAAACAGAGCCTGCCGCGCAGTCGAATATTTGCCGAGGACACGACCGCATTCGTCGCGCACCGTGTACGTCTCGCGTTCCCGTGTCACCGTGGCGCGGATCTCGTCCGAACCCTGGTCGAGAATGGTCCAGCAGCCGAGCCTGACAGTGGCCAGTGCAGTAGCCGGTGCAGTGGCAGCTGTAGTGGCGGGTGCCGTGACCGTCACGACTCTTCCCTGATCCGAGCATCCTGGTGGCGACGCACGTCGTCGACCGCAGCCGCAAGCGAGGCTCGCTGACCCACTTCGACCGCAAACTGCGGGCAGTCGCCGACGAGCGCCACATAGACCGGCCTCACGTATTCGACATAGCCCAGCACGTCACCGCGGTCAGAGAGTTCGAGAAGGCTGTCGGGCCGAAGCCGCACAGCGACCCTCGTTGCACGAGCGAGAACGGCCGCAAGGCTGGAAAGCCAGTCAACGCCCTCATCGGCTGCAGGATTCGGGGACAGACCGTCTGGAGAAGACTGGCCCATCTTCGTTGCGATTTCACTCATGTGCACCCCTCCGTAGAGCGCACTATACCCCCGAACAGGGGCGTCAGCCACAGCCTCAATATGAGAAGTTCAGGAGAGTTCCTGGCGCAAAAATCCC
>JAYTXO010000178.1:0-9639 GCA_043742905.1 Microbacteriaceae bacterium
CGGCGACGAGGACCACTGGCCCAACGCCGCTGAGAGCACAGATCAAGACAGCGATGACGGCAACGAAGTTGATCGGAGCGAGCGCACGGAGGATGCGCAGCTGCCCATGACGGTCGGCAAGATGTCCGATGTATGGTCCGACGAGGGCATTCGCCGCGACGATCGTCCCCGACACGAGGCCGCCGAGGGCGAAGGACCCCGTTGTCGACTGGACGAGCAGCAAAGTCGAGAACCCCAGCAACGCCGAGGGGATTCTGCCGATCAAACCGGCACCGAACATCTGCCAGTGAGATCGCGGTCGAAGTAGTTCCCGGTAGGGGGCTAGGAGCACAGCCACAACTCTGGCGGTCCCTTCCCCGTCTTCGTGAAGTTAAATTGATCTGATTTATTGTCCATGCTAGTTGCTGGGAACGCCTCGCGGCGCACCTCGTGGTCCCGAACTCGGAACGTCGTGGTGTGGACACCGGTCGCGATATCGAGGGTGCGGCGGTACCTGTCCGTCACCGTCACAGCGATGGACGTGTCGATCATCAGATCGGCGAAGAGCAGGTACGACTGGCTGTGCCGGTGCTGCAACCGTTGCACCTGCTCGGTTGCGGCGTGGAAGTCCTCGTCGGCGATCGCGCACCGTGACGCCGCGATCGCGTCGGCAGCGTCGGCCGCCGAGACGCGCGGCTGGAGTTGCTCGCTGTAAAGCCCACCCGACCACGCCGTGCCGTCATTGATCTGGAAGCGATCGCTGTCGATACCGCCGAACGCCATCATGCCGAGACGCCCGTTTCCCGAGCGGCAACGCCTCTGTCCACTGAACAGCGGGCTGCTGGCTGCGGGCTGCGGGCTGCGGATACCAGAGTTGCTGCCTCGGCATCAGGGATCTCAGAACGCTTCGGCGGGCACCAGCCCGCGCTCGACCAGTGCTGACCAGAGTCCCTCAGGGACCTGCTCATTGGCCCAGCGCACGTTCGGCGCGACGTGACGGGTGCGGCCGATACCGACGGCGACCGAGGTCACCAGTGGATGGCGCATAGTGAATTGAACGGCAGCGTGAGGAAGTTCGACCTCAAACTCCGCACACACCTCAGCGAGTGCCAGGGCCCGCGCGAAGACATCAGCGGGCACCGGACCGTACTCGTAGTGCGCGTCCCGAGACGGAGGTGAAGTGGCGAGGAGTCCCGAATTGAAAACGCCGACGGCCACGATCTCGGTTCCATGCCGCCGGGCTGTCGGAAACACCCGATCGAGGACGGTCTGTTCGAGCAGGGTGTATCGCCCCGCCACCATGGCGACGTCGACAAGACCGGTGTCGATCGCCTCGGCGAGGGCATCGAGGTCCTTGGATCCGATGCCGATCCGTGACACCAGCCCTTCCGCCTTCATCCTGGCCAGCTCCGGCAGTCCTTCTCCGAGCGCCTGGTCTAGCATCCCCTCGGGATCGTGGAGATACAGGGTGTCGATGCGATCGATCCCAAGGCGGCCGAGAGAAGCTGCGTGAGACGTACGGACGCCCTCGGCCGAGTAGTCGCGGCGACGACGAAGGGTGGCCGGAACCGCGAAACCTTCGTTATCGTCCTGACCGGTGAAGTCAGGGTTGGCCTCGAGAAGCCGGCCAACTTTCGTCGACAAACGGTAACTGTCACGGTCACGACCGGCGAGGGCAGTTCCGAGCCTTCGCTCGGAGAGCCCAAGGCCATAGTGCGGGGCGGTATCGAACTCTCGAACTCCCGCATCCCACGCCATTTCGACGATTTCCGCGGCATCCTCTTCGGTAACCGGTCGGTACAGATTTCCGATCGCTGCCGCACCTAAAACAAGTGGGACCGTAGCCATCACTCACCACCCCTATCATGTAGAAAAGTCATCAGACCATTGAGAGCGAAGGTGGGTTGAGCCGTGACCACTGAATCCACCATGTCCCAGTCCGATGTCGTTGTATTCGGTATCAAGAAGTTGATCCTCGACGGTGAACTCGCCCCCGGTGCCCAGCTGCCGATCGAGAAGGATCTTGCCGTGCGCCTCGGCGTCTCGCGATCATCGTTGCGGGAGGGCGTGCGGGCGTTGTCGATCATGGGGGTGGTCGAGACCCGCCAAGGTGCTGGGACGTTCGTCACCAAGCTTGACGCGTCATTGTTGCTGACTCCGATGGGATTCGTCGTCGACCTGCAGCATGGCAGCGTCGCGGAGAATCTCCACTCCGTGCGCCGAGTCCTGGAGACCGAAGCGGCAGGCCAAGCAGCCCTTCTCATCTCGAAGGAGGAAGTCGAGCGAGCCTCAGCAATACTCGACCGTTCTGAACAGTCGATGAATGAGCCGAATATCGACCACGAGGCGATCATGGAATGGGACATTGAGTTCCACCAGTTGATCGCCCGGTCATCGGCGAATCCCATCCTCGGTGCCCTCATCGAAGCCCTAGCCAGCCGCACTATTCGAGCTCGACTCTGGCGAGCGATCGCCGACGACCGCGCCGAACTGACCACTCTGGCCGAGCATCGAGCAATCCTCAAGGCACTTGCCGACGGGTCACCCGATCGCGCGCGCTTGCGCATGGCGAACCATCTGCTCGCGGTCGAGGAGTTTCTGCACGACATTCCCCCAGGGGAAGAGCTCGACGTCGACCTCGAATGACTCATCGTCCGAGCCATCCACCATCGACCGGCAATATGACGCCATCGACGTAGTCGGAGGCGGCGGAGGCGAGGAAGACTGTCGCCCCGGCGATGTCAGCGGCCACGCCCCAGCGCCCTGCCGGGATCCGCTCGAGAATCGCCGCGGAACGATTCGGATCGTCCTGCAGGGCCTGGGTGTTGTCCGTGGCGATGTACCCGGGCGCGATGGCGTTGACGTTGACCCCGCGACTCGCCCATTCATTGGAAAGGGCTTTGGTCAGACCCGCAATCCCACTCTTTGCCGCCGTGTAGCCGGGGACGTTGACTCCCCCTTGAAAGCTCAACAATGACGCGGTGAAGATGATCTTGCCGCGGCCGCGGGCGAGCATGGGGGCGGCCACGGCTCGGGTCAGCACGAACTGGGACGACAGGTTCACGGCGATCACCCGATCCCACAGATCGTCGCCGTGCTCTGCGGCCGGTGCTCGCTCGATAGTTCCCGCATTGTTGACAAGGATGTCGACCTGTCGTTCTGCCAACTGGGCACCGAGTCGGGTGACGGCGTCGCGGTCGGCGAAGTCCGCTTGGATCGGGGTGAACTGACGACCGAGTCCGGTGACGATGCGCTCGGCCTCGCCTCCCGGAGTCATGGACGCGCTGACGCCGATGATGTCTGCCCCCGCCTCGGCCAGTGCTCCCGCCATCGCGAGCCCGATCCCCCGTCGCGCCCCGGTAACCGCCGCCGTCATGCCGGTCAGGTCGAACAGCCCGCTCACGCTGCGTCCGTGCAGTCGATGAGTACCTTCATCGCTTGGCCGCTGGCAAGCAAACCGAAGCCCTCGGATACGCGCGAGAGGGGCAGTACCGCCGTGATCAGTTGGCCTGCGGGAATAGCGCCGGCATCCAGGAGTTCGACCGCCTTCTCGAAGTCCGCCCGCTCATAGACGCGAGCCCCGATAATCGTCAGTTCGCGCCAGAAGAGGCGCTGCAAGTCGATGGGTCGCGGCTGAGGGTGGATGGCCACTATCACGAGGCGGCCGCGCACCTTGGCGAGCGCCGTCGCACCGAGAACCGCGACAGCTGCCCCCGAGACCTCGAAGACGACATCGGCACCAGCGCCGTTCGACCACTCGGTCACCCACGCGACCTGGTCGTCCGCCATCGGGTCGAGTACCGTGAAGCCGAGATCGGCAGCGGTGCCGCGGCGCCCAGCGTCCGGCTCGATGAGCACGACCTCGCCGCCGAGCTCACGAGCAACGGTCGCGATCAGGGTTCCGATCGGCCCTCCCCCGATCACGACGACCTTCTCGCCCGCAACAAGTCCCGATCGGCGCACATCGTGCACAGCGACGGCGACGGGTTCTACGAGAGCGGCGTGTTCGAGGGACAGGCCCCCAGGGAGCCGGATCAACACGTCCTGTGACACGACCCACTGATTCTGCAGGGATCCGGGCGAATCGATGCCGATGAAGTTGAGATTCTGACAGATGTGCTGATTGCCCGCGAGGCACGCGGGGCATGTGCCGTCCCAATCGAGCGGCATGACTGTGACGGCATCACCGACCGCCCAGTCGGTCACCCCTGCGCCGACTCGATCGATCACGCCAGACATCTCATGGCCGATGATCGCCGGCAGCGTCACCCGGGCGTCCATATTTCCGTGCAGGATGTGCAGGTCAGTGCCGCAGATGCCCGTGTAGGCGACGGCGATGCGCACTTCTCCGCGGCCCGGTTCCGCCTCCGTTCCCTCGCCGACCTGCATGGTCTCGTTACCCACGTAGCTTGCTGTTCGCATCAGTCACCTGTCCTTGTCGTGGCGAGAGTTCGCCGATCCAATCCGTAGAAACGCGTCGCGGTCCCCTGCTGCAGCTCGTCCTTCTCGGTGTCACTCGCCCCCACCGCGTCGACGATCGAGAACCATTCGTGCACGGGCATCCGTTGCGGTGTCGATGACGACACGGGCCAATCGCTGCCGATCATGCAGCGGGAGGGGCCGAAGATCCGCACTGCCTCGCGCAGGAACGGCATGGCCTGGGTGAGAACCGGCCGAGTGAAGTCCGACTCCGGCGCGAGCCCGGAGAGCTTGACGTTGACGCGGGGATTCTCCGCAAGGATCCGCATCCGATCGCTCCAGACCAGATCCATGCCGCCGCCGATCTGGGGCTTGCCCAGATGGTCAAGCACCACATCCAACTCCGGCACCGACTCCAGCAGCCGAATGAGCGGCGGCAGCTGGCCCGCGCGAATGCAGGCGTCGAAGGTCAAGCCCGCTGCCGCGACGGTTCGCAAGCCCTCGACGAGTTCCGGTCGCTCAGAGAAGTCGACGGGCTCATCCTGCAGCAGGCGACGTACGCCGACTACCTTCCCGATCGTCGCCAGATCGGCGAGATGCGCACCGAGCAACTCGGGGCGCTCGACGGGCGCGAACGCCACAATCCCCCGCAAGCGCGGCCAGTCAAGTTCGTCCACCCAGTGGGCCTCCGCGAGCCCGTCGTCGGCATCGGCCTGGACGAACACGGATCCAGCCGGCTGCGCATCATCGGGCCCGAGATCGCCGGGCAGGAAAGGTCGATCGAGCTCGCCCTCCAGCCACCGATAGCGGTTAATGCGTGGATCCCAGGCATGGACGTGGCTGTCGATCATCGCCGATTCCACTCCGGTCCGGGGGTCGCGGTCGGAGCGAGAAACAATCGCCATAGACCAGATGAATTCAGCATTGCATCACAACGATAGTGGTGAACACGGCAATTTGAAACCTTGTCGACGCGCAAAAGTTGATATTCGTCATATGATTTTGCCGTGGACGGGGAACATCCTGGAGACAAAAATTCCCGACCGGATTGCCAGCGCGGGGGCACTTCCGGTGATCGTCATCGGTGGTCCGAGCGCCGCGTCCGATCTGGACCGTGAGGATCTCGACGAGCGCGACTTCAGCGCCGAATGACTGATTCGTGGTCGCCGCTCTTATCCGTTGTCGCCGTTCTGATCCGTTGCAGAGTGGGGGCGGCATCGGATGGCTCACATTTGACCTGGCGTCCCCTTGATCGGCGATCGATCGTGCGGTGATGTCGTGACTCATCACCCGTGGCCGATCGCGACAAGCTCGCCGTCAACGAGCCTGATCGTCGTGTCGGCGAGCGCCTGCAGACTGGGATCCCGGGTAGAAATGGTCGCTGTCATGCTCTCAGCGCGAACCACCGACCAGGTAGCTCGTTTCGCCGGGCCCAATCTTGTACTCGGCAACACGATCCTGTTGAAGCATGCGGGCCAGTGCCCCGAGTCCGCTGCGGCAATCGAGCAGATCTTCCACGACGCCGGATTCCCGGCTTCGGCCGCGAACTCGGACGCTTCGGCATCGAAGAGTTCGTCAACCGCAAGACAATCCGCATCCTCAAATAGCGGCGAGCTTCCGATGATGTGGTTGCCGATCTCGAGGGTGTGGACTTCGTAGGTTCGCAGCCCGCGCTCGCTCAGGCCGATGCGTCGGTCTCGACACCTACGAAGATCTTCTTCGTGGACTCGAGCGTGTGCCAGACGCCCCGAAATCCTGCGGGCACAGTAAACGCGTCGCCCGCCCCAAATTCGACTCGGACGCCGTCCTGATCCTCTATCGCGACCCGGCCCGACACGATCACGCACACCTCGTTATATGGCCACGAGTCGAACGCCACCCAACCCGGTTCGCCCTCCCAGAAACCGGCGACCGATCGCGTGTCGACCAGCTGCGCCCGATACTCGGCCTCAGACCACCCGTCTGAGACGCCGTCGTAGTCAGCCAGATCGGGTACTAAGCGCTGGCCGGCCGCCTTGGTCAGTGCCTGGATTCCTTGTTCGGTCATCTCTACTCTCCTCTTTTGTTCATGACTTTCATTCATAACTTGGCCACTCACGAGCGGCGAATCGGGTGCTTTCCCGTGCTGTCCACCCCATCTATGGTGAGGACTCGGTGAGCGGGGAGCGAACTGCGATCGACCTCCTGACCGGATTGGATCACACGGCTAACCGAATCCAGGTGGGCCGAGTCAACGAGCGGGTCGCGATCGAGCACCACGAGATCCGCCACCTTGCCCGGCTCGATGCTGCCAACTCGGTCGTGCACCCGGTAGGCGCGCGCCACATTGATTGTCGCGGCGCGGATGATCTGCATGGGCGACATGCCCCGATCTGCCATCGCCCGGATGTTCTGGAACTCGGCCTCGCCGATCAGCGAGGCCTTGCCCCCGAGGCCGCCCCACTGGTGGGCATCGCGCGCGACGTCGGCGTCGATGGTGCCTGCGTCTGTGGTGACGAGTTGCGGAACGCCGGCCTCGATGAGTCGCACTGCGTTCTCGAGCGAGAAGTCTGCGCCGTCACGGCCCACCTGGTCTGATCCGGGGAAGTCGCGCTCGGCGATCATCCGGTGCTCGTCGTCGGTTAGGGGAGCCCACTGCGTGCCACAGGAGTAGCCGCGCTCGAGCATCCGTTCGATCGTCGAGTCGTAGATGCGGGACGCGCCTGTGCTCGCGGCGTGCTGTCCCATGTCGTTGCCCACCTCGACCGCGATGTGCAGCGACTCGGCTGAGGTCGTGTGGGTCTGCACGGTGAGGCTTGCTGCGTGCACGGCGTCGACGATCGCGCGCTGCTGGTCAGGGCTGAAGCGCAGCACTGCGTCCTGACCGATCTCCGAGTTGACCGGAGCACCATCGCCAGTGGCGCCGTACTTGACGAAATCGACACCGCTCTCGGCGTAGCGGGTCATCACGTCGAAGATCTGTGACGGCGACATCCACGACAACTCAGGGCCAGCCCCTGCCTCGAAACGATCGTTGATCCGCTTCTGGAATGCAGTACTCGCGGATGCCATTGACGCGACCGTCGTAAAGACGGCACGAAACCCGACGATGTCGCCGGCCACGAACATGCGGGCACCGGAAACCCTGCCGCTCTCGATCTGGCTTCTGGCTTCGATCAGGCTGTCCAGCGGTCCCATCGAGTCGAAGACCGTGGTGAAGCCCGCGGCCAGTGCAATCTGAGCTGCCTCGATCGCGACCTCGTGCATCCTGTCCTCATAGCGCGCGAGGAACTCGATGTATGTCCAGCTCGGCCACGGCACCAGGTGAACGTTGCCGTCGATGAACCCGGGCAGCAGGAATTTTCCGCTGAGGTCCACGATCTCGGCGTCCGAGGGGATTGGGACAATCTGCGCTTCACCCGAAGCGAGAATCAGCCCGTCCTGAACGAGCACGACTCCACCCGAGACCGGCTCCCCTACCGCGTCGATCACGGTCGCGCCGGTGAAGGCGGTGATCACAGCTCGCCCTCCGGGAACCCGTGCTCAACAAGGTGCGCGAGAACGTCCTCGAGCACCGACAGGCCCGCTACGAGATCGTCGGTGGTGGTGAGTTCAAGTTCGCTGTGAGAGATGCCGCCGACGCTCGGAACAAAGAACAGGAGCGTGGGAACGCGCTCTTTCATGTTTGTCGCGTCGTGTCCGGCGAGCGTCGGGACCCGCATGGTAGTCAGCCCGTGCTCCTCTGCGACGCGCTCGACAAGTTCGACTCCACCGGGGAGGAACGGGCCGCTCTGCCAGATGCTCGACGACACGATACGGATGCTCACAGCGGCGATCTTCTCAATCTCGGAGATGCGCTTTTGCAGCATGGGGAATGCTTTATCGAGAATGTTCGAGCTCGTCGCGCGCATATCCATGAGCAGTCGTACCTCGCGTGGCACCACGACGGGCGAGTTGGGCTCGACGTAGAACTCGCCCACCGAGGTGTGTAACTGCTCCACCGGAAAAGCTTTGATGAGTTCATTGAGCGCGACGACGAGATGCGCGGCCCCCAGCAATGCGTCATGGCGAGCTGCCATTGGCGTCGAGCCGGTGTGGGACTGAGCGCCCTCCACGATCACCTCGTACTTATACGCGCACCACGTGGTGTCGACCGCGCCGATCGTCACGCCGGCGGCCTCGAGCGACGGCCCCTGCTCGATGTGGATTTCTGCGTACGCTGCGATCTCTCCGAGCGTGCCGGTGCCACCAGCCCCGATACCTGCGAGCGCCGCCGCGACAGTCACACCTGCGGAATCGGCTGTTCCGAGGGCTTTCTCGAGAGGTAGGAGACCGGTGAGCACGCCGCTGCCCATCATGCTGGGCTTGAACCGCGAGCCCTCCTCGTTGAACCAGTCGATGACGCCGATGTTGAACTTCGGGTTCATTCCCGCGACCCGCATCCGGTCAACCACAGTTTTCACCGCGTGCGCTCCGGCGAGCACGCCGTAGGCACCGTCGTATTTGCCGCCGAGCGGCTGGCTGTCGAGGTGCGATCCCACCATCACCGTCGGCGCGCCGGGCACAAGTTCCAAGGTGCCGAAGAGGTTACCGATCTCGTCCTCGTCCACCCTGAAATCGCGTGCTTCAAGCCAGCTGGTCAGCCAGGCGCGCATCCGTCCGTCATCGGCGGTTCCGGCCTGACGGTCGACACCACCGTTGCCGGTTGCTCCGATCTCGGACAGGGCCGCGAAGTCATCCAAAAATTCTCTACCAGTCACGTTGCAACTCCATCGTCGAGCAGTGCACGCTGCCGCCGTTCTTTAACAGTTCTCGGTACGGCAGGGGCACAACGGTCACCCCGTGCTTTTCGAGCAGCTCTGCTGTGCGCGGGAAATGGTCGGGCAGAAGTACCCGGCGGCGATCGAGTGTGAGCAGGTTGACTGCCCATTCCTCGCGTCGGTCGGCCATGATCATCTCGATCCCGAGCTCGCGAAGCTGCTCCATGTAGTCATAGGGAGCGAGTCGCGGATTCACGATGGCGAGGTCGTCGTCGAGCATCGACGCCGCCATATCGAGGTGGATGAGATAGCCGGGGAGCATCACGCGCCTTACTTCGATCCCGAAGCCGATCAGGATCTCGCTCAGCTGCCGGTAACCTTCCGGGTTGCATCGCACGGAGGTCCCAAAGATCGCCAGATTTGGCCGCAACTTCTGAAAGCTCCCCCCTTCCGCGAGCCCGGTCCCGGTGATCGTGCCCAGGATCGGCATGCCCGCGCCCGC
>JAYTXO010000179.1:0-23838 GCA_043742905.1 Microbacteriaceae bacterium
ATACCAGGAGGGCGATCGTGAGCGGGAGCGAAATATTGTTGCGAATGATTTGCTGGCGAAGTCCGGCGTTCCCGCCGGCGGTTCGCAGGAGCAAAGTGATGTGCAGAACACGCACCAGGGAGTAGCAGACCACCATGAGTACGGCAGGGAGCGGGTCGCCGCCCACGGCATGCAAGGCGGTCGGGATCGCGAGGGCGAGCACGAAGATCAGCACCATTGCGAGCGCAAGACCGAGCCGCAACTGGCCACCGTCGGCCCGGGTCTGGTTGGAGAACCAGCCGAACGAGGTCCAGAGTCCCCACAGGAGGCCGAGTACGGTGAGCGCCTGCAGCACCGGGAGCGCCGCGTGGCCGTCAGCAGCGTGCCCGACGATCATGACCCCGGTTACCTGAGTGAAGCCGAAGACGAACACCAGGTCGAAGAGCAGCTCGAAGTTGGTGACACGACGCGCCTCGGGTGCCGCCAGCGCCGCGCTCGCGTGCTCGTTCACGCGGCGGCCAGCGAGATCTCCGTCTGCGGCATACGGCCCGCCGCGCGCGTCAGTTCGTGTGCCTGGCGCGACAAAACGGTCGAGGCTGCCGGAACAGCCCTCGCGCCGAGGTCGACCACCACGGCCATGGCGCTGAGCTCCTCAAAGGTCGCCTCGTGGAGCAGGTCGACGAGTGACAGCCCAAGAGCGGCGCAGATGCCAGCCAGGATCTCGCTCGACGGCTCTTTGCGACCGCGCTCGATCTCCGAGAGGTAGGGCATCGAGATGTTGGCTGCCCGCGACACCTCGCGCAGCGTGCGTGCATTGTCCAAGCGGATGCGGCGCAACGCTGCGCCGATGGCATGCCGTAGCAACATGGCCATCACGCTACTCGCGGGTCGGACCCGATCAGCTCCGGCACTCGAGGATTCGCTGCGGGCGGAACTCAGCTGCGGTCGCTCAGCTGCGGTCGTCATCCAGCAGCAGGAGCCGCGGCTCGTGGCGCACCGGAAAGTTCACCGAGTTCGCGATGAAGCACAGCCTGTTCGCGTCGGCGTGGAGTTGTCCCGCCAGCACCGGGTCTCCAGCGGAGATGGTCACGACGGGATGCAGCACAACCTCGACAAACCCCCCGCTGCCGTCGGAGTTGACGTGCAGGGTTCCTGTCGCCGCATCCGTATATGCCTCCACAATGACGCCGCCCTCGGTCGCAACGTGCAGGTAGCTGAGCATGTGGCACTGGGCGAGAGCGCCGATGAGCTGCTCTTCGGGATTCCAGCGTTCGGAGTCGCCGTGGAAGGGCCGGGCGGCAGAACCCTGGATCGCCCGCTTGCCGCGCACGCCGTCGACCCGAACCTCGTGGTCCCGAGAGAAGGCCTTGTAACCGGAAGTGCCGGAGCCGAGATTGCCCTGCCACTCGACGGAAACCGCGAAAATATGGTCCAGCTTCATCGGATTCCCCTCGTCTGACGGCCCCAAACACAAGAATCCGCACATCCCGCGCCCAGCGGCTCGCAACTACACTCAAATGCATGACGGATCTATTGGTCAACACCACGCTAGCCTCTGATCACCTCGCGGTGCCGATCGAGCGCCGGGTCATCACAGCCATTCCGGGCCCGAAGTCGGTGGCGCTGCAGGTACGTCGGGAGGCTGCTGTCAGCGCCGGGGTCTCGAGCGCTCTTCCGGTGTTCATTACCCGGGCGCACGGTGCAATTTTGGTGGATGTCGACGGCAACGCTTTTCTCGACCTCGGCGCCGGAATCGGTGTCACCACAATCGGGCACACCGACGACCACGTCGTCGCGGCCGCGCAGCAGCAGCTCGGCGATGTCGTGCACACTCTCTTCACCATCACGCCATACGAAGAGTACGTGCGCGTCGCCGAACTGTTGGCCGAGCACACCCCAGGAGACTTCGCTAAGAAGAGCGTGCTGGTCAACTCCGGCGCCGAGGCCGTCGAGAACGGCGTCAAGATCGCTCGTAAGTACACCGGCCGTGGCGGCGTCGCCGTGCTCGAGCACGCCTATCACGGCCGCACCAACCTGACCATGGCAATGAACTTCAAGGCCATGCCCTACTCGCTCGGCTACGGTCCGTTCGCGGGCGACATCTACCGAGCTCCTAACTCCTACCCGCTGCACGACGGACTCAGCGGCGCCCAGGCGGCCGCGCGCACCATCGGCTATCTCGAGAAGACGGTCGGGGCATCCGATCTAGCCTGCCTCGTCGTTGAGCCGATTCAGGGTGAGGGTGGCTTCGTAGTCCCGGCTGACGGCTACTTGCCTGCCCTGCAGGAGTGGTGCACCGCGAACGGGATCGTGTTCATCGCCGACGAGATCCAGAGCGGGATGGCGCGCACCGGCCGATACTTCGCGAGTGAGCACTTCGGCCTCGTGCCCGATCTGGTTCTGAGTGCCAAAGGCATCGCAGGAGGCCTGCCCCTTGCCGGCGTCACGGGACGCGCCGAGATCATGGACGCCTCCCATCCCGGTGGCCTCGGCGGCACCTTCGGCGGCAACCCGGTTGCCTGCGCGGCCGCGATCGCGGTTTTCGAGCGGATCGAGCAAGATGGCTTGCTTGCCGAGGCAGGCCGCATCGAATCCGTGCTGAAGCCCGCGCTGCTCGCGCTGCAGGTGAAGTACCCGATCATCGCCGAAGTGCGTGGCATCGGCGCGATGATCGCTGTCGAACTGAACGATCCAGAAACCGGCGCGCCGCTGAGCGATGTCCCGGGGCGTCTAGCGGCGTTCGCCGCTCAGCAGGGCGTACTGATTTTGACGGCCGGCACCTACGGCAACGTGGTGCGTTTCCTGCCGAGCCTGGCGATCACCGACGCGCAACTGACCGACGCCATGGCAGTGCTTGACGACGCCTTCGCGAGCCTCACGAACTGAACTGGCCATCGCGTCCCTTGCCGGGTCTCGATGTGACGCTTCACGGCTACTCGACGGCGAGGGGGTTTAGACCCAGTCGCGAGGTGGGTAGTTCGGCACCTTGGCGATGGCGACACGGCGGGTCAATCGCTCCCCGTGGGCAGGCGCCAGCTGGTGGAACTCGCGCAATCCGCGGCGCACAGCCCGCCAGATCACCGAGTAAAGCGCGTACATAACGAGGGCCGCACAGATGGCGATAATCCCCACTGTGATGAGAGTCATGATCCCTTGATCCATCACGAACATTCCCATATCCAGATGATGGCCGGAGTGGACAGATCTGTCGAGTACCGGCTTGGGGGCACAAATCGCCGGTGTCGGGGTACACAATCTGGGTCGCCGGTCCTCCTTTCAGCCGTCACCGGTACAGCGATTCCACCGCCTCTCGGAAGGCGACCGTGTGTCGCGCGACATCGTCGGAACTGGTCGCTGGCGACATCAGGGCCATGTTATGGAACGGCGTGATCAGGATGCCGCGGTTGAGCGCGTGCAGATGCAGATATTGCTGCAACGGGAAATCGTCAGCATCTGCGGCCTCAGCACCGTCACGCGGAGCCGTCTCGCGGAAGCTGTACTCGGCACGAGCGCCCAGCTGCGTCACTTGCCACGGCACCGAGAACTCGTCGATGGCGGCCTGCACTCCGGCGGTCCACTCGCTCGCACGCGCAATCATTCCGGGGTATACCTCGGGAGTGAGGACCTCGGAGAGCGTGGCCCGGATCCCGGCCATAGACACCGCGTTGCCGGCGAGCGTGCCTCCAACTCCCCCGACGTCGATGTCTTCGCGGCCCTCGCCGTCCCAGTCGAGCGAGGCGCGCACCCGTTCGAGCAGTTCGGGCTTCATGCCCCATGCCCCAGCCGGGATGCCACCCGCGATCGTTTTGCCAACGACCACGACATCCGGCTCCAGCCCGTCTCGCACGGTCATCCCGCCGGGACCGGCGCACAGTGTGTGCGTCTCGTCGATCACGAGCAGCGTCCCGGTGCGATCGCAGGCCGCCCGCACGGCGGTGTGCCAGCCGGCGTCCGGGAGCACGATCCCGATGTTGGTGAGTGCGGGCTCGATCAGCACGGCCGCGACATCCCCGATGGCGAGAGCCGCCTCGAGCGCCGGGACGTCGTTGAAAGGCACAACGACCGTGGTCTGGTCGAGCTGAACTGGCGCCCCGATGTTGCCGCGGCGCGCGACCACGTGACCCGCGGCATCCAGCGTCGCGTACGCCTCGTCGACGGTGCCGTGGTAGCAGTAGTCCATGACGAGCACCTTGGGGCGACCGGTGGCCTGTCGGGCGTAGCGCAGCACGTGGCGGTTGGCGTCAGTGGCCGAGAGAGTGAACTGCCACAGCGGCAGCCCGAATCGCTCGGCCAGCAGACCGGCCGCAATCGCGGCATCGCGGGTGGGCAGCATCGCGGTCGAGCCGCGCGCCAGTTGCGCTGAAATCGCCGCAACGGATGCCGCAGGTGCATGCCCGACCATCGCGCCGGTGTCCCCGAGGCAGAGGTCGACGTGGTCGATCCCATCGACGCACTGGAAGTGCGCGCCGACCGCGTTCTCGACGTAGACCGGCCACGGGCCTGGCCACTTCGCCATCCAGAGCATAGGCACCCCATCGGGCAGGTGCTCGCTGGCCTCTCGCCATGCTCGCTCGGACTCCGGCCGGGCGGCGCGATAGCTCGCTACCTCTCGATCCCACAGAGCGACAAGCCGGGCGCGATCCTGATACATGTTTCCCTTTCGGTCGCCGCTCAGGCGATCAGCCCTCGCGGGCGAGTTGGCGACGATGGGCCGCCGCCACGAGCTGCTGCCCCACCACCAGGACGATGGCCAACACGAAGATGATCGACGCGAAGACATTGGCCTGAGCCGGGATCGCACGCACGGCCGCCGTGTAGATGTATTTCGGGAACGTCTCCGCGTTTCCTGAGACGAACGCCGTAATGATGAAGTCGTCGAAGCTCAGCGCGAAGGAGAGGAGCGCGGCGGCCACGATGCCGGGGAGGAGGAGGGGGAAGGTGATGCGCCACCAAACCTGGCCGGGGGTGGCGTAGAGGTCCCGGCCGGCCTCCTCGATCGCGGGATCCAGGCTCGCCACGCGCGCCCGCACCGTGATCACGACGAAGCTGATGCAGAACATGATGTGGGCGATCACGACCGTCCAGATGTTCTTCTCAATACCAAGGTTCAGCAGCTGCGAGCCGAGCCCGGAGCCAAGCACCACCTCAGGCGTCGCCATCGGGAGGAACAGCAGCACGGTCAGCCCGGTTCGGAAGCGGAAGCGGAACCGCACGAGGGCGATCGCGATCGCGGTTCCCAGAGCGGCAGCCACGACGGTCGCTGTCACGCCGACAAAGATGCTGCTGCCGAAGGCGGCGCACACCCGCGGGTCGTTGCAGAGGTCCACCCAGTTGCCCAGCGAAAAGCCTCGCCAGGTGACGTTGGTGCGCGCCGGGATGTTGAAGGAGAAGACGATTGTGTACACGATCGGGATCAGAAGAATCGCGAGAGTCGCGACCGAGTAGATCCCGATGCCCCAGTTGCGGCGCATCAGAGCAGGTCTTCGGTCTTGGTGAGCGCGAGGTAGATCCCAACCGGGATCAGGATCAGGACCATCAGGACGATCGAGAGGGCCGCCGAGGACGGGTAATCCTGGAGGTTGAAGTAGGTGTCTGAGATGACATTGCCGACCATCGCGGTTTGCGTACTACCGAGGAACTGCGGACTCGCGTTCACGTAGTCGCCAGTCGCCGGGATGAAGACCAGCAGCGTCCCCGACACCACACCCGGCAGCGACAGCGGCAGCGTGACCCGGAAGAAGGTGGTGACAGGATTCGCATACAGATCCGCCCCGGCCTCCAGGTAGCGCAGGTCGAGCCGCTCGAGAGACGCGTAGATCGGCAAGGCCATAAACGGGATGAAGTTGTACGTCAGTCCGAAGATCACCATGAACGCGGTGCCGTTCAGATGAGCGTTGGCTGGCAGGGCGTGCAGGCTCTGCAGGAAACCGATGACGGGGCCCTCATCGGCGAAGATCGCTTTCCAGGCCAGGGTGCGCAGCAGGAAGCTCATGAAGAACGGAGCGATAACCAGGATGAGCGCGAGCGCCTGCCACAGCGGATACTTGCGCAGTCGGACGCCGATGAAGTAGGCGAGCGGATAGCTGATGAGCAGCGCGAAGACGGTGGCGAGCGCCGAATATGCGAAGGAACGGGCGATGATCGGTCCGTAGGTGGTGAACACGTGCGAGTAGTTGTCGACATTGAAGGCGTAGACGTAGCGACCGATATCGAAGTTGACGAGGTCAGGTGCCTTCAAGCTCGTGACCACGAGCGACACGAGCGGCGCGAGGTAGGTGGCGGCGAGGTAGACCACTCCCGGCAACAACAGCCAGAGGGCCGCGCGGCTGCGTCGCCGCGGCTGCTCGATCGCGGCCTCGGTGCCGCCGAAGGCTCCGAAAGCCACGGGTCACACCTCCAGCTCGGCTTCGAGCGCCGCGCCGCGCCGCAAAGCGATCGACTCAGTGTCGGCCTCTTCGGCGAATCGCGGCTCAATGCCCTCCTCATCGGCAAGGCCGAAGCCGTGCTCGACTCTCCAGCTGACCCAGACCGCCGAGCCGCGGTTCACGACGGGGCCGAAGACCATGTTCTGCGCGAAGACCGTGATCGTGCCGACCCCCGCAAGCTCGACAAGGTACTGCGTGCTCACGCCGCTGAACGAGACGTCGCTCACCACACCGGGGCCCAGCACGTTGATTCCGGATTCAGCTGCCGGGGCCTCGATGAGGAGCGTCAGCTTCTCGGGGCGCACCCCGATGGTCACTACGCCCGCATGCCGCTGCGCACGCTCTCGCGGGACCTCGAGCTTGGCGCCCGCGGTCGCCACCACGATCGACGTCGCACTCGAGCTGACAACCTGCCCGGTGAAGAGATTGGACTGGCCGAGGAAGTTCGCTACGAAAGCGGTTTTCGGTAGCTCGTAGAGCTCCTCCGGGGCACCCATCTGCTCGATCGCGCCATTATTCATGACCGCAACCGTGTCGGCCATTGTCATGGCCTCCTCCTGGTCGTGGGTGACGTGCAGGAAGGTGAGGCCCACTTCATCCTGAATTTTCTTCAGTTCAAGCTGCATCTGACGTCGCAGCTTGAGGTCGAGCGCGCCGAGCGGCTCATCCAACAAGAGGAGCGCCGGCCGGTTGACGATCGCTCGAGCCAGGGCGACACGCTGCTGCTGGCCGCCCGAAAGCTGCGCGGGACGGCGCCCGGCCAGGTGGTCGAGCTCGACCAGCTTGAGCGCCTCGTGTGCGCCAGCGAGCGGATTGGCCGCCCCTCGCCGGTACAGGCCGAATGCGACGTTGCGCAGCACCGTCATGTGCGGGAAGAGCGCATAACTCTGGAAGACGGTGTTCACCGGCCGCTGATGCGGCTTGCTGTTGGTGACGTCTTTACCCCCGATCAGGATGCGACCGGCCGTCGGCGTCTCGAGCCCGGCCACCAGCCGCAACGTGGTCGTCTTGCCGCAACCGGAGGGACCGAGCAGCGCGAAGAACGACCCCGCCGGGATCGTCAGGTTAAGGTTCTCGATGGCCGTGAAACCGTGGAACCGCTTGGTAAGGCCGACCAGTTCGAGGTCCGCGCCAGAGTCGTCGAGTACGCCAGCCATGTCCGGCCTACGCGCCGAGAAGCACGCTCTGGAACGCGGCCCCGTAGGACTGCTCCTGCGCTGGCGTCAACGTGCGGAACACGTGCGCCTTCTTCAGGGTGGCGGAGTCGGGGAAGATCAGGTTGTTCTCGGCGAGGGCCGGGTCGATGGCGACTGCTGCCTCCTTTGCGCCGACGACCGGCGTGATGTAGTTCACGTAGGCGGCGACCTCGGCGGCGATCTGGGGGTCGTAGTACCAATTCATGACTGCTTCGGCGTTCGCCTTGTGCGTGGCGCCGACCGGCACCAGGAAGTTGTCGTTCCAAAGCGTGCCGCCGGCATCGGGGATCGCGAACGTCCACTTGTCGCCGTTCGAGCCGTTCGTCGCGGTGATGTCTCCCGACCAGCAGACAGCGGCGAGAGCATCGCCGCTGACGAGGTCCGCGGTATAGGAGTTGCCCTTGACGCTGCGGATGACGCCGCCGTCGACGTGCTTCTTGAGCACGGAAAGCGCGTTATGGAACTGCGTGTCGGTGAACGCGCCCGCGATGTCAACGCCGTCCTCAAGCATGATCAGCCCGATCGTATCGCGCATCTCGCTGAGCACTTCGATCCGTCCCTTGAGCTTGGGCTCCTTGAACATCTCGCTGACGCTCGTAAACCCATTCGGGAACTCCTCCTTGTTCCAGCAGATGCCGGCGAAGCCACCCTGCCACGGCAAGGACTGCTTGCGGCCTTTGTCGTAGTCGATGTTCAGGAGCCCGGGGTTGAGGTTCTTAATGTTCGGGATCTTGGAGTGGTCGAGGCTCTGGGTGTACCCGAAACGGATCCAGCGGCTGACCATCCAGTCAGTGAGGCAGACCGCGTCGGCGCCGATGTCCTTGCCGAGCGCCAACTGATCCTTCACCTTCGCGTAGTAGGACGCGTTGTCATCAACGTCCTCCCGGTAGTCGACCTTGATCCCGGTCTTCTTGGTGAAAGCATCGAGCGTCGGATGCGCTCCTGTGCCTTCGACGGTGTCCATGTACAACGGCCAGTTGGCCCAGATCATGTTCTTGTCGGTGTTGGAGACGTCGGTGCCCACTTTGGGCTTCGACGCACCCGTCGGCGCGCACGCCGCCAAAGCCAAGGCCGTCGCTCCCGCGGTCGCACCTGCGAGAACTCCACGGCGGCTCACCTGGGCCTTGCGGGCCTGGATAACCAGCGAGCGAATCAGCGGATCAGCGGGCAGGGACCGGGGCATGGGGGCTCCTTCGATGCGAGAAGTGTGTCTGCGGGCTCTCCGCCGTTGCCCGATCCTGACACACAGGGCGCCGACGGTCACCACAAAGTGGGCAAAAGGACCATAAAGAAACACAAATTTCACGAAATCAGCAGAGAACGTAAGAAATCAGTGCGGAATCCATGGTCTCGCGTCGATACTCTGAGCACATGAAGGTTGGCATCCCAAGCGAGATCAAGAACAACGAGTTCCGCGTGGCGATCACTCCGGCGGGGGTGCACGATCTGTCGGCCAACGGCCACCAGATCACCGTGCAGTCCGGCGCTGGCCTCGGATCGTCCATCGCCGACGAGGACTATGCGGCGGCCGGAGCGACCATCGTCGCCACCGCCATCGAGGTGTGGCACGGAGCGGAGCTGCTGCTCAAAGTCAAGGAGCCGATCGAGAGCGAGTACGCGCACTTCCGCAGCGACCTCGTGCTCTTCACCTACCTTCACCTGGCGGCCGAGGCCGAGTTGACCGCGCACCTGCTGTCGAGTGGGATCACGGCGATCGCCTACGAGACCGTCCAGTTACCGTCGCGCGCGCTTCCCCTGCTCGCACCGATGAGCGAAGTTGCCGGTCGCCTCGCGCCCATCGTCGGCGCAAACGCCATGCTGCGCCCGAACGGCGGGCCAGGGCTACTCGTGCCGGGTGTTCCCGGCACGCATCCCGCTCATGTGGTCGTGCTGGGCGGCGGCGTCGCGGGGACCAACGCGATCAGCGTGGCCGTCGGACTCGGCGCGCGCGTCACGGTGCTCGACACCAACATCCAACGACTACGCGAACTGGATGCCGACTACGCCGGTCGCATCCAGACGATCGCCTCGAACAGCTTCGAGATCGAAAAGGCCGTGCTCGAGGCCGACCTTGTGATCGGCTCGGTTCTCGTACCCGGCGCCAAGGCCCCGAAGCTCGTGACGAATGCCATTGTGGCGCGGATGAAGCCCGGAAGCGTGCTCGTCGACATCGCCATCGACCAGGGTGGCTGCTTCGAGGACAGCCACCCGACCACCCACGCCGACCCGACGTACCCGGTGCACAACTCGCTGTTCTACTGCGTCGCGAACATGCCGGGCGCCGTGGCGCACACCTCGACCTACGCGCTTACGAACGCGACCCTTCCCTACGTGCGTTCCATCGCGAACCGAGGCTGGAAGAACGCGCTGCTCGCCGATCCGGCGCTGGCGCTCGGCCTCAATGTGCACGGCGGCGAGGTCCTCAACGAGGCAGTCGCGAGCGCGCAGGGCCTGGTCGCGGGCAACATCGCCGCGGCACTCGCGTAGTTCGAGCAGCCCTGGCGGCTGTCTGCTGGCGGGAGTCTGCTGGCGGGAGTCTGGGCGCTTAAAGTTCCAGGATTGCCCGGCGGATTCCGCCGCCATCGACTAGCCAGCACTCCCCCGGCCGGTCGCCAAGCGGGGGTGGAGGCTCGCGGATTCGCGCGATCGCGCGGACCTCGGCCGGCGTGCAGCCGAAAAAGACGAGCGGAAACTCGCGGCGCACGCTGCTCAGGAGCGCCCACTCGGCCTGCCAGGCATCCGGATCGCCGAGCAGCAGAGTCGGTTCGCCGCGCGTGACGCGCAGCTCGGCATCGTCGGGAGCGGGCTCCCCGCCGACGCGGATCACTCGGATGCCCCCTTCCGCCCCCGCGACGCGGAGCAGCAACTCGCGTGGGCGCCCCGCCACGATCGCGAGCGGGGTTCCTTGCTCGAGTCGGACGCGCGGCAAGTCCGGCAGCCCCGCCACTGGCAACGGCCGATCGCAGACCGCCACCTGAACGGTGACGGCGGACGACGCGCCACCCCGCCAGGTGCCGGCGCCGGGCGGAAGCCGCGGGTCGAAACTCGTGCCATCACCGCCCGCGAGCACATGCTCATCGCGACTTGGCTGACGCAACAACAGTCGGGCATCGAAGAGTCCGGCCAGGCGCTGCAAAGGCCCGGTGAGCCGCTGCGCGCTCGCGATAAGCCTGAGCTGGCGCGACTCTCGGGCGAGACGGGTCAGTCGATCCACGACGTCGTGCCGCGCATCCGGATCGAATCGGTCGATCAGCACGTCGAGATCGTCGATCAGCAGCAGCACCGTCTCTCCCGCCCCGATCGGGCGGCTCGACAGCTCGTCGAGAGCGCTCCACGCGTCTGCTGGTTCGCTGGGGAGTACTCGGCAGTGCGGATCGGCGGCGAAGGTCGTGAGGGCGGTGGTGCGACCTCCGCGCGCCGCTCCCAGCACGAGGAGGTGGCCGTCGACGGCGGGATCGTAGACCGCAAGCGGCTGCCGCTGATCGGCGGGCAGGTCGAGCCGGCCGAATGGAATGCCGCGGGCCAGACCCCACTCCGGATCGTGCCGAAGTTCCTCGAGTCGCAAGAGCTCCGGCAGGGGATCACACCAGACCCTGGCTGGTCTCGAGTTGACGGGCATCGGGCTGGGCGGTGTCTCCTGGCTGGAAGACTCGGGCTCCACGCGCAGTCGCTCGGCGTCACCCGGCTCGGCGAGCGCCAGTTGGACCTCGCGAACCGCTCCCGAGCCGTCGGCGATCACCGCACGACCTCGGGGTGCGGGAGGGAGAGCGAACGCGGCGTCACTACCGAGCATGGCCGTGCTGTCCCCGCGGTCCGTCACGCGCAGGGAGATCCGCAGAGTCACGTTAGCGAGCACGCCATCTCGGATCACACCCGACGGCCGCTGCGTGCAGAGCACGAGGTGTAGCCCGAGCGAGCGGCCGCGCGCTGCCAGGTCGGAGAACACGTCGTGCAGCTCCGGCTGCCCGGAGACCACCGCGGCGAACTCGTCGACCACGATTACGAGCCGTGCCAGCTCGCCGCGCAATTCCTCGATGGATCGGGCTCCGCGTTCGGCCAGCAGCAGCTCTCTTCGCCGCAGTTCGGCGCGCAGACTCTCGATGGCGCGCCGGCTGCGGCGGACATCCAGATCGCTCACGATGCCAACCACGTGCGGCACGCCGGCCAACGGGGCGAATGCGGCACCTCCTTTGAAGTCGATGAGCAGGAACGTCACCACGCTCGGCGGATGCCGCGTCGCCATCGCCAGCACCCAGCTCACCAGCAGCTCGCTCTTGCCCGTCCCTGTGGTGCCCGCGACGACTGCGTGCGGCCCCTCGCGCACCAGGTCCAGCTCGACCACACCCTCGAGGCCCACACCGACCGGCGCACGCAGGCCGCCCCCGCCCACCCACGCGGCCCTCTCCAGCTCCGCGAGCTCAGAGAACCCCGCGGGCTCAGAGGACTCCGCGGGCTCCTCGGGCGCTACGGGCTCAGCGAGCAACGTCGCCAGCGAAACGCTCTCGGGGAGGGGACCCGCCGCGTCGACGACACCGTGCTCGCGCGCGATTGTGGCAAGGGCGCACGCGACATCCCGCGCTCGAGACGCGCCCACGCCGACGAATACCGGATCCCGCACCTCGCCGTCGCCCTCCATCTCGAGCCGCACGATCGTGCCGAGTCCCGGCGGGAGTTCGTCCTCGCGCCACGCCCAGGCGATCACCGCCTCCTGCGCGCCCTGCCCCAGGCCCAGCTGAACGCGAAAGGCGTTCTCGGTGGTACGCCTGACTCGGTGAGGGAGCGCCGCCACCCATGACTCCTCGACGGGCGCCGTCAGACCGGTGGAGGCCGGAGTGCACTGCGCGAGAAGTTGTAGGGTCACCGACCGCGCGACCGCGCGCGCCGCGGTCGGCGGACCGAGCACGCCGATCCCGTCGAGCCCCTCGCTGAGCCACGGGGCATCCGTCAGACGGGCTCCCAGCCGTCGCAGCGCCTCGACCGCCTGCCGCAGCACGGCGGAGGCCTCGTCATCCGGCTCCCCCGTCAGTTCGACAACCGGAGCGATTTCCGCAAGTGCGAGGCGGACGGGGCGTGACATCGCGCCGCTTGCCAGCGCACCACTCCCCACGACGCCGCTCCCACCCTGACCATTCCGCGAGAGCTCGCGCGACCACTGCTCGACCACCCGACGCGGGTCGACAAGGCGCTCGAACGACGGAACCAAGCGGTCGAGTCGCTCGCGCTCACGCGCATGCACGGCATCGACCCGATGTGAGACGCGTGCAATCGTCCCCAGCGCGCGCTCACAGTCACGCCGAGCGATCCGCTGGCGCTGGCGGCGACCGTCGAGGAGGCTCCCGACGGCGACTACCGGTCCGAGCGCGGCAAAAAGGAGCGAGTACGGCGAGCCGGTGACGGCCCAGATCCCGAGTGAGACGATCACCGGAGCAACCGATGCAGCGACGGGGAACCCGGCACGCGCGGGCTCCGGCGGGGTGGGCGGGAGGGCGAGTCGTTCGACGAGAGACGGTGGGAGCACCACTCAGTGCAGCGCCTCGCAGCCGCTCACGCTGCGACCACTCGCCTGGACGTGGAGAACTTCCCCGCCGACCGGCGGTGAAGGGCTTCAGCTCACGACGAAGAACTGCTCGCCAACATCGACCCGGGTGCCCCGCGCCACGAAGTAGCGGCGGCCCGGGTCAGCACGGCGCGGCTCAGCATCCGGCTGCCTGATCGTCGAGCCGTTTGTCGAGTAGCGATCGCTAATCCAGAATCGACCCGCCTCCTGCCCGTACTCAAGATGGGTCTTGGAGACGGACTTACCCGCGTCGAAGATCGGGACGAGTTGATCGACGTATTCTCCCGGCTGCATGGAGGGATTGCGGCCCACGAGACCCGAGCCGAGTACCGTGACGCTCTCGCCCGTGCTGAACTGCAAAACGAACCGGACGCCGGATGCCGTGTCAGCGATGATGCGCGTCGCCTCGATGTCCTCGCGCAGCGTCCGGTCGGTGCCCCACGGGAAGGGATCCGGAATCGGGCGCGCGCGCGGCGACGGCATGGGCTTCCGCGCGATCGGTGAGGCGATCGGCGAGGCGAGCGGCAGGGGCTCGTCGAACCCCAAATCCGTGTCGACTTCGAGGTCCGCGGTCGCGGCGGCACGCGCAGGCGACTCATGCACGAGGTCGTCGAGCGCACCGAACGGGACCGGTTCTACGTCGGTGGTCTCGTCGGACCCGCTGTGCTCGAAGACGCTGTGCTCCGACCCGCGTTGCTCGGGTGATTCCGACGCAGACGCGTCCGCAGGGAACTCGTCAAGGGTAATCAGATCCGACAGCAGGATGATCGAGGTGGGAAGCCCGCTGCCACCGGTCTGGGGCGCTTCGTCGCCCGCGGGAGGCGCGACCGTGCGGAGCACGAAACCGCACTCGCCGCAGAACACATCGTCTTCCCTCATCGGCTCGCCACACTGCTGGCAGCGTGCCACCTCGAGCTTGTCGCCGAGCGTCATGACTTCACGCAACTCGTCGTCGTCGCGATCGCCGGGTTCCGAAGTGTCGCCAGGTGAGCTGAAGGCCAGATCCGCGATGGAGAATCCGGCGGATGCCACGGCTGGCAGCTCGTCGTCCACCGTCGAGACAGCCAAGTCAGATCGTGTCGCCGAAACGATCACGGAGCTTAAGGCTGTAGCCGGGGCCCGTTCCTGATCGATATTCACGGCGCGCCCGCATTCGCCGCAGAACAGTGCCCCGTCGGGCAGTTCGATCCCGCAGTATCGACAGCTCACGCGCGACCCCCTCTGCGACCAGCCCGCCGGAACAGACCCCGCCCACTATAACGATCGAGCGAACGGAGAGAAACGAGTGCACGGAGGCGTCGCCAGCGGGTCAACGGGGCGTCCAACGAAGCGCGGAGTTCCGCCACGGCGTCCCAGACGCGCTCAGCGTCGGTCGGATCGACCTCGTCCGGAGCGAAGACGGCTCGGTCGGTAACGGCAGCGAGCACTCGCGACGGAAGGGTGCCCACGACGCCGGCGACCTCGGATCTCGTGGCCGACGGCGGAGGCTGCAGCCCGTGATCCACGACCGCATCCTCGAACTCGTCCCAGCCACCGCGGATCCGCTGCAGTGCCGACGACGACCGACGCCGAATGCGCCTGCGCCGCAGCTTGGCCGCGATGATCAAGAGGAACGGTGCCGCCAGGATGAGCAAAACCAGGACCACGATTCCGGAGACCTGCAACACCTGCAGAATCACGACAAGCACCGGATCGAGCGCATTGGGCTCGTTCTGGCTTGTATCAGAGGTCGTCTGCGTCTCCTGAGTCGCGGTATTGTCACTGGGCGGCGGCACGACCGTCTGGGGGCGCGCGATCTTGGTCGGATCCTGCGGCTGCTCGTCGGGGATCGGTCGCGCCGCAGGGTTAGGGTCGATGGTCACCCAGCCATACTCGGCGGTGTCCACCTCGATCCACGCTGAGACGTCGGCACCGGTTACTTCGAGGGTGGACGCGGAGCCGTGCGGCGCGAACCCGAACACGACTCGGGCTGGGAAGCCGAGTTGGCGAGCCATCAGCGTGGCAGCCACCGAATACTGTTCGGCATCGCCGATCATGCGCGGAGCAGTGAACAGTTCTGAGATCCGGTCTGCCGCGTGCCCAGAACGGCTGGCTGGCTGCGCCGGATCGATGCCGTGGCTGATGTAGCCCTCCTGCTTGAGCCCGTTCAGCATGGCAACCAGCCGCGCACCCGGCGAGGTCTTGCCGCTCACGTAGCCGTCGAGATGCTGTGCCAGATCATCTGGCAGGACGCCAACGCGCGGCACGGACGCCGACCCCGGCGAGACGTTCGCGAGCTGCGCGGCATCGGGCTCGGTCGGCAGCACGGCATCGACCGAGTAGCTGTTGCCCGAGGTGATTCCGCCGAGCACCGCGGCGGTTCCGCTGGTGTTGTTGTAGTAAAAGTTGTCGTCGAGCTGGGCCGCATTGCTTCCGGTGAAGGTGACCGATTCGAAGTCACCGACCGTGGGAAGCCAGACCCCGGAGTAGCCCTCCAGCGTGACAGTCAACTTCAGTTGGGCGCCCGAGACGCGCGACTGGTCGACCGCCGTGGGGATGCGCACAAAGGTCCCAGACGCGCTGTCGGCGGCCGAGCTGCCGACAGCGTAGACCACTCCGTCGTAGCTGTTGAGAGTGGCGACACGGATACGCGCACCGCTCGGCAGGCCGCTGATCTGGAACTGCACCTGGCCGCTCTTAGCGCCGCGAAGGTAGCCGCGGAAGCCGGACAGCGGGCTTGCGTAGTCCCGCGGATCGAACGGCTGCACGATGGCCGTCCGCAACACATTGCGTTCACCGGTCGGCGGCAGAGCGCTAGTCACGACGAGAGCAGCGGAACCTGCTACTGCGAGAATCAGGATTCCGGCAAGGATGCCACGCACGACGAGACCGCCGTCGGTGGTCACGAGCGGCTTGCCCTCGGCATCCGGGGTCGAACTCGCCAAGGCGCGGATCGCATCGCGCCGACGTCGCCAGCGCCGCCACACCAGCGTTATTAGGGTCACGCCCAGGAGGGCGAGCGCGAGCCAGACGGGGCTGCTGCTGCGGTCCGATCCGAATACGATCCCAGCCACGAACAGGATCACCGGCGGGATAACGCCCAACTCGCCCCACCTAGCGCGCAGCGCGACGCTCACACCGGTGATGGTGGTGGTGAGTACGAGCAACAGCGCCGGAACGAGCAGAGCCTGGTACGCCCCGACGGGCAGCGTGATCGTCAACAGCTGTTTCCAGCCGAGAGCAACGCCCGTGAGGAGGTCGATCAGCCCGTTGAGGCTGGGCAGCACGCCGTCGACCGTCTTATCGGGTACCGCCAGCGGAACACCCGACCCCAGGAATGCCAGGAACCCCGAGATCACCATGGCCCAGGATGGCCACCGGAACCACGCGCCCACGGCCGCGATTACGGTGCCGAGCAGGACGGCCACGACGACGAGGACCACGTATTTACCGGTCCCGTAAATCGGCCACAGCGAGGCGGACGCGATGCCGATCGCGAGCCAGGAGAGGAGCACAGTGATAATCAGGGGCCCATCGGAGGGACGCTCCCGCTTCAACCGCACCGGCCTGCGCGCGTTTGCGGAGTTCTTCTTCGACACGAACTTATCCGGGGACTCTTGCTTCTTGCGGCCGGTCGGCGCGGTCATGTCGTCGATGGAACTCACGCCACCGCCGCCGATCGGGCCAGCGCCACGCGCAAGTCGTCGAGGTAGCCGATGGTGAGCACGCTGAGCCCGGCTACGCGGCGGAAGCCGGGGACCGCATCCGGGTCGCACACGATCGCCACCACACCGACATCCACTGGGAACGAGTTGGACGCAGCGCGTAGTTCTGCTGGCGTCGCCGTCGAACCACAGATCAGGAAGGCCACCGAGATGCCGACGACCTCGTCGGCGGCGACGCGCGCCACGTCGCGAATCCTGAGCGCCGATGCCTCCGTGTCGACGACCGCTAGATCGTCGAGCAGCCGGGAAGGCAGGTGGGTGGCCAGCGAGCGGAGAGCGTAGTTCTTGCGCTTCGCGAACTCCGGGGTCAGCGAACTGACGACGACCGAGACCGTGCGGCCGTCGCGGATCGCCCGCACCCCGAGACTTCCCGCGACACCCACCGCGAGCTCGAACTGCTCATCGTTTGCATAGTCACTCCTCGCGAGGCTCAGGGCTACGACGAGGTGGCTCCGTCGAGTCTGCTCGAACTGGCGAACCATGTATGTGCCGGTCTTAGCGGTCGACTTCCAGTGGATGAAGCGGCGCTCATCCCCCCGCTGATATTCCCGGAGCGCATGAAAGGCCACGTCGCTCGAGGTGAGGTCACGGGTCGGCGAGCCCTCCAAGTCGCGGATGAGGCCGGTGCTGGTCGATGGCACCCCGATGGTGCGCGGGTGCACCACGAGTTCAACGGATTCGGTCCAGACCAGTTCGCGGCGCACGAGGCCGATCGGGTCCGCGCGCACCGTGCGCACCGGGCCGACACTGATCACGCCGCGGCGCAGCGTGGGGATGGCGAAATCCTGCCTGAACTCGGCGCCCCGGCGCAGGCTCGGCATGGCGAGCTCCGCGAGGCCAACACCGACCGGGATCTCCACCTTGACGCCAAGCACTCGCCGAGAGCTCGGGTTGTCGACGGTGACGACGCCCCGTGCCGACTCGCCGACGACGACGCGACGGTGTGCCAGATCGAGCGTGACGTGGAAGGGCGTTCGTCCGACCAGGTACAGCACCGCGATCAGAGCGAGTACGAGCCCAGCCCAAGCAACAACGACGAGCTCCATCCAGCCGAGCAGATAGCCGGCGGCGAAGGAGAGCGGGACGATGCCGAGCATCACCCAGCCCAGCGGGGTGACGACAGCAGCGATCCTCGCCCAAAGGCGACGGACAGCGGCGGCAAGGGCAGAGCCGGCGCGCACGACGTTGATGACGGTATCCGCCAGCACCCCCTCTCGGGCACCGACGATGCGCGTGCGGGTGTTAGTGAGACCGAGCGTGCCACCGTGCGCGGCCGTCGTCGATTTTGACGACGCACCACGTCGACCAACCCGGGGCGTGCTCACACGGCTTGCCGATCACTCGGCGGCGCGGTCTCGAGCAGAAGCTGCGCGATGACGCTCGACGCGGTGACCCCGTCGAACTCTGCCTCTGGGTCGAGAACGAGTCGGTGCGACAGCACGGGCTCGGCGAGGGATTTCACATCATCCGGAATCACATAGTGACGACCGGATGCCGCTGCCAACGTTTTCGATCCGCGCACCAGGGCGAGCGCTCCCCGCACGCTGACGCCGAGGCGCACCTCGGTGGCGCCCCGCGTGGACTCAACCAAGCGGGATACGTAGTCGTTGATACTCGGGTCGACGTGGACGGTGCGTGCCAGTTGCGCCATCTCGAGCACCGTGTCAGCGGTGACGATCGACGGCACGGTGGTGTCGTGCGCCTTGACTCCCGCACCCTCGAGGATCCGCAGTGTTGAGGCGTGGTCGGGGTAGCCGATCGAGGCCTTGAGCAGGAAGCGGTCCAGCTGCGCCTCGGGCAGGCGGTATGTGCCCGCCTGCTCGATCGGGTTTTGCGTCGCGATGACCATGAACGGCGCGTTGACCAGGTGCGTCTCGCCGTCCACGGTGACCTGCCCTTCCTCCATCACCTCGAGGAGCGCGGCCTGGGTCTTCGGGCTGGCGCGGTTGATCTCATCCGCGAGCACGATGTTGGCGAACACCGGCCCCCTGTGAAAGTCGAACTCGCTGGTGCGCTGGTCGTACACGCTCACGCCCGTGATGTCTCCCGGCAGCAAGTCCGGGGTGAACTGGATACGGTTACTGGTCCCCGACACGCTCTGGCCGATCGCGCGTGCTAGCGAGGTTTTGCCGGTTCCGGGAAAGTCTTCGAGCAGCAGGTGTCCTTCGCTGAAGAGCGCAACAAAGCCGAGGCGCACGACGAAAGTCTTGCCGAGAATCACTTGCTCGACGTTGGTTACGAGGCGTCCAAAGGTTTCCTGGAAGGCGGATGCCTGTTCCGGGGTCATGCTCATCGCGTGGTGTTCCTCTCGATTCGGGCTAGTCAGCTCAAGCGGATGTGGCAGGTCACTGGTTGTAGTCCGTCCACGAATAACTTCGCACAAAGCCACCATTAACTCCGTCAGCCTGGATCCGGAACTGCAGATCCGCGGGCTGGATTGGGCCGGTTGCGGGGCAGCTGCCCCCGACACCGAAGGCGATAGCTGTCCAGGTCGTGCCGCCGTCGCAGGAGTACTGCATCGAGTCGTACGAGCCGCTTGGCGAGGATCCCCAGCTCCAGGAGCCAGAACTACCGACAACAGGCTGGGGAATATCCAGGGACGCGGTGAGACCGCCTGGGAGGCTGTTGTTGACCGGAGTCCCGAGCAAGAATGACGCCGACCAAGCCGTGCTGCAGAGCACAGTGCCGTCGTGGAAGTCGTTGCAGGCCTGCACCTGGATAGCATCCGCGTTTCCGTACTGCGAGCCGTCCGCGGTGAGAAGCTTCGTGCCCGTGAGGACGTAGCCGTGAATGGAGCCCTCGGCTCCGGCGACGTAACGGTAGCGGTACCCGGTGTAATCGCTTGACGCGGAGCCGGACTGGATACCCAGGCTGGTGATGCTGTAATCCCACGTGCCGGTGCCGCTGGGATCAGGGCCAGCCGGGGCGATCGAGATGACCGTTCCCGGGGCGGCCCGCGGGGTGACCTGCACCTGCGGTGAGGCCGTGCACCCCTGACCGTTATAGGCGAACACTGTGATCGAGTACGTCTGATTCGCCGAGAGCCCCGAGAAGTCGGTGCTCGTCGTCGTCCCGTCGACGTGGTTGACAGCCGACCCGGTCGGCGGCGTCAGCGCGGGGTTCCCGGTGCTGACTCCGGTGACCGTGCAGCTGGGTGCTGAGCCCGAATAAAGCGCCACGTAGTAGTCGGTGATGTCTGCACCGTTCCCGCCAAATGCGCCGGGCCAAGTCACCCGCGCGGTCGAACCGTCGGTTACCGAGCCAATCGCGGACGGGCTTCCTGCGACGGTCGGAGGGCCCGCTGGAGTGCCGGTGCCGTCTGCCTCATTCCAGGTGGCGAGCGAGTTCGGCGCGCTGTTGCGTGCACTGACGGAGAACGCGACCGCGGAACCGTTCGCTAGCGCGCCCGTGACGTTGGCGTAGTACTGCGTCCCGACCGCGTCGCTAATGCTCACGGGCAGAATCTGGGTAATTCCACCGGCGACCACGACGTACTGCTCGATCGCGCTGCCCCCGGAATCGACCGGCTTCTTCCACCCGATCCGCAGGCCCTGGTCAAGCGGACGCGATGTCACGCTCGTGGGTGGCGGCGGGATGATGTCCGACCAGATAGGACCGGAGTTCGACGCGGGGGTGGACGCGCCGATGGCGTTCACAGCCACAATCGAGAACCGCACTGCGTAGCTCGGCCCATTGCCCGGCGTCGTCACCTGGCACCCGACCGTGCCCGTGCAGACGGTCATGGAGATCACCGCCCCGGTGGTCGCGTTGATCATCGTGACGTCGTACTCGATGATCGGCGAGTTGTTGAACTGTCCCGGCACCCACGAGACTTTTAGGTACTTGTCCCCGAACTCGGTCGTGCGCACGCTGGTGACCGGATCCGGCACGTCCTGGATGGAGATGGTCGCGTTCCCCCACACGTAGCGGTCGACGTCATTTGTCGCGTCCGCTACCTGGTACTGGAAGTTGACGTCGCCAGGAGACGTCCCGGCCGCGACCGACACCGACACCCGAGACCTGTCCGCATTCGGCATGATCGTCACCCCGGCGGGCAGCGACGCCCCGTCGATGCCACGAATGTTGACGACGCGCAGTGGGGTCTCGGGGAAGGGGTTGTTCGCCTGGTCGTTGCTCAGCACATCGAGGATCGTCGTCTGTCCGCGCTTGGCGACCGCGCTGTCGGGCACGGCTTTCGCGAGCGGACGGGTCGAGGGCACCACTTGCAGCTGAATGACGCCCGCCTGCCCGGCGTTCACAGCGTCTCGGACGCCCAGCGAGATCGTCGTCGTGCTCCCGGTAATCGCCGTCTGGTTGGCGGTGATGTCAAGACGCTGACCGTTGAGCATGTAGGTGAACCCGGTTGGGGCGGGGGGGAGCACCGTGTACGCCAGCTCGTTGACATCCGGGTACGGATATTTGGTGAGCTTCACGAGGTCGAGCTCCTTGGACTGGCCCTGCTCGAAGTCGACGACGCCGCCGATCAGAACCGGAGGCTGGTTTTCGCGCGGTTGCACGTCGATCGCCAGGGTCAGGATCGCGGTGCGGCCGTTCGGATCGGTCGCCGAGCTGCCATCCGTCACCTCGAAGGTGATCGAGGCAGGGCCGAAGTAGCGATCGGCCGAGGTGTAGACAAGCGTGTGGTCGTTCACCACGAGCGCGTTCCCGTTGGCGTGAGTCGCCTTGGCGGAGGCCGAATCGGTGAGGTGCACGCGGGAGGCACCGAGGGCGACCACGTACTGGTTCAGGTCGATCGTCAGTTGCTGCTCACTCTTGACCTTGAGCGATGGCGCCTTGAGGTTGACCTGAGGGAGAGCATCGTTGTACCCGGGCACGCGGATGAAGCCGTACGAACGGATCGAGTCATCGTCGGGATGCGATACCGAGAACGGGATGATCTGACTCTTGTCGAGCACCTGTACGCGGATCTCCTTGTTGGACAGCACCTGTGCGCTTCCGCTGTAGCCCTGCAGCAGGGCGACGCCGAGATCCTGCACATTTCCATCGGCGAAGAACACGTTGTTGAGCTCTGAGACATCCACCGAACTGCGCCCAAGCACGTCGCTCACCGAAAGGGTCGTGTCGTTGACGACCGGGTACGCGAGCGGGGCTGAAGCATCCACCTTGACCGTCACGAAGTTGGAACTGGTTCCGCCGTATTGATTCTGGATCGTGTAAATGACCGAGTACGTGCCCGGCTCCTTCGGTGGCGTGATGTCGATGCTGGTCTTGTCGATGATCTTCGCCTTGGTATTCGGCGTGTTCGGGGCGACCGTCGTGACGGTCAGCGGGCTGCCGTCGGGGTCGGAGTCGTTGGCAAGCACCTGCACCGAGACGGTACGGCCAGGTCGCACCTCGACCGAGTCCGCATTCGCCACCGGATTGCGAGCGCCCTGGAGCCGAGCGCTGATTCCGACGCGAACCGTGCCCGTCGCACGCGCGCCGAGTCCGTCGACGATCGTGTAGGTGAAGCTGTCGGTACCCGAGGAATAGTCGCCAGCCTTGTAAGAGATCGCCCCGTTGACGACCGACAGGATCGATCCCTTCTCAGGATTGCTCGCGACGCCGATGAGCTGCACCGAGTCGCCGTCGGGGTCAATGCCGGTCAGCGGTATCGTGATCCCCACTGTCTCCCCCGCAAGCACGCGTGCGGTCACCTGTGCGGCTACTGGCGGATTATTTGTCGCAATGTCGACCTCGCGGACCGAGATGGTCACGTTCGCCTGCGCGGTCTGGCCGTCGGGGCCCTGCACCGAATACGCCGCGGAGTAGTTGCCGGCCGTCCGCGGAGCGAGGTAGCGCAGACGGTCGCCCGAGGCAAACAACAGGCCGGCCCCATCTGGCAGTTGCTTCGCGAGCTTGGGCACCATCGTGATCGGCTGGCCGTCGGGCTGGGAGTCGTTGGCGAGCACGGGGATGTCGATCACATCACCAACACGCACCGTCACGAAGTCGTCAACGGCCACCGGCGGCTGCAACTGGACCGGCCGAGGGATCTCGACCACCGTGATCGTACCGACGGCGTCGGCCAGCCCGTTGCTAATCCGATAGTTCAACACCAGGGTCGTGCCGGCGAGCGGTTTACTCAGGGTGACGCGCACCTGACGCTGGTCGAGAATCTCCGCCTCGACACCGGAGTTGGCGGGCACGTTGACCAAGCCGGTGACTACCAGAACACCGCCAGCCGGATCGATGTCGGTCGTTGTCGGATCGACCGTCTGGCTGCCAAGCGTCGTCACGAAGATGGTGTGCGGCACCGTGATGGGACGCGTGTTCGAGTTGGCGAGCGCCGCGACATCCACGCGCACCAAGCCAGTGGCATTCTGCGTGCCGTCCGTCACGGTGAACTCAACGTAGTGGGTGCCGACCACCGCACTCGAGAAGGTGAAGGTGCCAGCGTCGAAGCTGGGCACGATGGTGACACTCGCCTTCGCCGGGACCGCGTTCAGCCGCAGCGTCGCGTTGCCCCCGCGAAGATGCGCCATCGGTCGGATCGTGATCTCTTCGCCGGAGGTGGCGAGCGCGATCCACGGCTCGATGACGATCGGCACCTGATCGATCGGCTTCACAGTGATCGCCAGACTGCCGCTGGCCTGTGCCCGCCCGTCGCTCATCGTGAGGGTCACGTTCTTCTGCAAGCCGCCGTCGCCGGAGTCCGAGAACACGACGATCCCGTCCGGCTGGTAGCTGATCTTGTCTGTGCCCGAGGTGGTCGCCGCAACCAGATAGAACGGATCGCCGTCCGGATCCACCCAGTCGCTGATGACCTGAGTCGAGACACGACCGCTTGCCGCCACCGTGGTCTTGGTGACGCGTACCTGTTGCGGGGGCGAGTTCTCCGCCGGCGTGCGCACCGTGACGCGCACGGTGGCAGTTGCGCTGCCGCCACGGCCGTCGCTGATTGTGTAGCCGAAGATGATGACTCCTGACGCGTTCGGCGACAGGGTGATCTGCAACTGTTGGTTGCGGCTCACCAT
>JAYTXO010000180.1:0-1637 GCA_043742905.1 Microbacteriaceae bacterium
GGCCAAGCCTCGGCCGACGCTGCTGCGGTACCACGAGATGTCGGTGCCGATCGAAGCAGTCAACCGAGGCGAGGTCACCGACCCCGCGCTCGTCGCACAGGCTCTCAAGGTCATGTGGTCGCGCGCGAAGTTCGGCACCAAGGATGTCGTCCTCGGCATGGGCAACCAGCGAGTGCTTTCGCGCGACTACAGCGTCCGCGCGCAGCCGCTCGACCGCATCCGCGAGCAGCTTCCCTTCCAAGTGCAGGATCTGCTGCCGGTTCCGGTGGCGGATGCGTTGCTCGACTTCTACCCGATCTCGCGTGAGATGACCGACCAGGGTCCGATGATCAACGGCCTGCTCGTGGCTGCGATCAAGGAGGCCGTTCTCGGCAACGTGGAGGCCGTCGAAGCGGCGGGACTCCACGTGGCAGAGGTCGACCTGATCCCGTTCGCGCTCACCCGTCTGCTGCTCGGCTCCGCCAACTCGACCGGCGTGACCGCCCTCGTCGACATCGGCGCCTCGACCACCAATGTGGTCATGGCAGTCGGCGGCGTGCCGCACTTCGTGCGCGTGCTGCCCTCGGGGAGCCGCGAGATCAGCGACGCGATCGTCGCCAAGCACGGCATCGCATTTGACGACGCCGAGCGCATCAAGCGCCAGTTCGGCGTCGCGCCGCAGGTGGTGACCCCCGAGCAACGTCCCGTGATCGACACGATCCACGCCGCAACGGGCGAGCTCCTCGGCAGCGTGCGCAACACGATCAGCTACTTCGTCAACAGCCGTCCGAACCTTCCCGTCACCCAGCTGATGCTGAGCGGCGGCGGGGCGGACATGCCGGGGATCCGCGAGGCCTTCGCCGAGCTCACCCGCCTGCCCGTCGCCGAAGCCGATCCGTTCCTGCACCTGACGATCGCCAAGTCCATCGCCGTCGACGGTCTCCGCACCGCTCGCAGCAAGGCGCCGGTTGCCATCGGCCTGGCAGTGGGGAGCCTCGCATGAGCCTCGCATTCCTGACCAAGCCGATCGGCGGGTCCAAGAAGAAGGACGCCGACACGACGGCCGCCGAACCGGAGCCCAAGCGCCCCGCGAAGTCGGGCCCGCTGCGTGGCAACATCGGCACACCGGTCGGCGGTGGTTCGCCGCGCGTCGACCTGATGCCGCCCGAGATCCGCACGAAACGTGCTCAGCTGCGATTCCGTCGCAAGCTCCGCGTGGGTCTCGTCGGCGTCCTGGTGCTCGTCGTGGTCGGCTGCGGTGCGACCTGGGCACTCGGTTCCGTCGCGCAGGCGAACCTGCTCGCCGCCCAGAACCAGCGGCAGCAGCTCGTTGCTCAGCAGGGCCAGTACTCGGATGTCACCACAGTGAAGAGTTCGATCTCGGTGGCAGAAGCCGGCCAGAAGGTCGGCGACTCCCCAGAGATCGATTGGCAGACCTACCTGACCAAGCTGCAGGCAACGCTCCCCGCCGGCGTCGCATTGACGGGTGTGACGATCGATACGGTGACGCCGCTGAAGGTGTACTCGCCGTCCCTCGTCCCGCTCCAGGGTGATCGAATCGCGACGCTGTCGTTCACCGCGACCAGCCCGAGCCTGCCCTCGATCCCGGATTGGCTCGACGGCCTCGCGACCCTTCCTGGCTTCGCGGACGCGACGCC
>JAYTXO010000181.1:0-2866 GCA_043742905.1 Microbacteriaceae bacterium
TTCTCCGGCCATGAAGCCGATCACGGAATCCGGGATGTCGTACTTCTCGGGGTTCGCTTCGAAATCCGCCGGGTCGGCGTCAGCGGCGGCTAGCTGCAGTGCGAGGTCCCCGACCACCTTCGACGACGGGGTGACCTTCGGAGGGCGACCAAGGATGCGGTTGGCCGCCGCATACCAGTCCTCCACTTTCTCGAATTGGTCTCCGAGCCCGAGGGCGATCGCCTGCTGGCGCAGGTTGGATAGCTGACCCCCCGGGATCTCGTGCTTGTAGACACGGCCGGTCGGCCCCGAAAGGCCCGACTCGAACGGCCGGTAGATCTTGCGCACAGCCTCCCAATAAGGCTCAAGGTCGCTGACCGCGTCGAGCGAGAGGCCGGTGTCGCGGTCGGTGTGCGCCGTGGCCGCGACCAGTGCAGAAAGCGAGGGTTGGCTGGTGGTGCCAGCCATCGGGGCGCTGGCCGCGTCGACTGCGTCCGCTCCGGCCCGGCTGGCCGCGAGCAGGGTGGCAAGCTGCCCTCCCGGTGTGTCGTGGGTGTGCACGTGTACGGGCAAGTCGAAGCGCTGGCGCAGGGCGGTGACGAGCTTCTCGGCCGCTCCGGCACGCAACAACCCCGCCATGTCCTTGATCGCCAGAATGTGCGCGCCAGCGGCGACCATGTCGTCCGCAAGCTTCAAGTAGTAGTCGAGGGTATAGAGCGTCTCGTGCGGGTCGAGCAGGTCGCCCGTGTAGCACATGGCGACCTCGGCGACCGAGGTGCCGGTCTCGAGAACCGCCTGGATCGCGGGCTTCATCTGGGCGACATCGTTGAGCGCGTCGAAGATGCGGAAGATGTCGACACCGGTCATCGCGGCCTCTCGCACGAAGGCATCGGTGACCTCAGTCGGGTACGGCGTGTAGCCGACCGTATTGCGGCCACGCAGCAGCATCTGGATCGCGATGTTCGGCAGCGCGTCGCGCATTGCCGCCAGTCGCTCCCAGGGGTCTTCGCCGAGAAAGCGCAGGGCCACGTCGTATGTCGCCCCGCCCCAGGCCTCGACCGAAAGCAGGTTCGGCGTGAGCCGCGCAACGGCCGGCAGCACGGCCGTAAGGTCTTTGGTACGCACGCGGGTGGCGAGCAGCGACTGGTGGGCATCGCGGAATGTGGTGTCGGTGACGGCCAACGGGGTCTGAGCCCGCAGAGCCGTTGCGAAGCCGACGGGACCGAGCTCGAGGAGTCGCTGACGCGATCCAGCCGGCGGAGCCGTATCAACATCGACGACTGGGAGCTTGATTCTCGGGTCGACGAGACCCGCCCCCTCGCCGTTCGGGCGGTTGACTGTGACATCGGCGAGCCAGTTCAGGATTTTGGTACCCCGGTCACGCGATTCGCGCACGTTGAGCAACTCGGGGCGCTCCTCGATGAACGAGGTGCTCAGGTCGCCGGCCTGGAACGACGGGTCGGCCAGCACCGCCTGCAGGAAGGAGATGTTGGTGGTCACGCCCCGGATGCGGAACTCGGCAAGGCCGCGACGGGCACGCACCACTGCAGCCGGGAAGTCGCGCCCGCGCGCCGTCATCTTCGCCAACATGGAGTCAAAATGCGGGCTGATTTGCGCACCGGTCTGCACGGTGCCGCCGTCGAGGCGAATCCCCGAGCCGCCTGGCGAGCGGTAGGTAGTGATCTTGCCGGTATCCGGCCGGAAACCGGCCGCCGGGTCCTCGGTAGTGATGCGGCATTGCAGCGCCGCGCCGTGCAACTGGATGTCGTCCTGGTGCAGGCCCAGTTCGGCCAGGGTCTCGCCAGCTGCGATCCGCATCTGCGACTGGACGAGATCGACGTCGGTAACCTCCTCGGTCACGGTGTGCTCGACCTGGATGCGCGGATTCATCTCGATGAAGACGTGCTGGCCCTTGTGCTCCCCGACCGTGTCGAGCAGAAACTCGACGGTGCCCGCGTTGACGTAGCCGATTGATTTCGCGAAGGCGATCGCGTCCCGATACATGGCCTGACGGATGCTCTCGTCGAGGTTCGGTGCCGGGGCGATCTCCACGACCTTCTGGTTGCGGCGCTGCACCGAGCAGTCCCGCTCAAAGAGATGAACGGTCTCGCCCGTTCCGTCAGCCAAAATCTGCACCTCGATGTGACGCGGGCGAAGGACGGCCCGCTCGAGGAACATCGTCGGGTCGCCGAAGGCGCTATCCGCCTCGCGCATAGCGGCCTCGAGTGCCTCAGTGAGGTCTTCCATTTTCTCGACGCGGCGCATACCGCGGCCCCCACCACCGGCGACCGCCTTGGCGAAGATCGGAAAGCCGATCGCGTCGGCGCCGGCGAGTAGCTCGTCAATGTCCCGCGAGGCCGGCGTGGAGGCCAGCACGGGGACGCCCGCCGCGATGGCGTGCTCCTTGGCGGTAACTTTATTGCCAGCCATTTCGAGCACGTGGCTGCCAGGGCCGATGAAGGTGATGCCCGCCTCAGCGGCAGCTTGGGCGAGATCCGGATTCTCGGAGAGGAAGCCGTAGCCCGGGTAGATCGCGTCGGCACCGGACTCCTTCGCGACTCGGACAATCTCGGCGACGGCCAGGTACGCCCGGACCGGGTGTCCCTCCTCGCCGATCAGGTAGGCCTCGTCGGCCTTCAGGCGATGAAGCGAATTGCGATCCTCGTACGGGTAGACGGCAACCGTCTTCGCGCCGAGCTCGAATGCGGCACGGAAGGCGCGGATCGCGATTTCGCCGCGGTTGGCCACCAGGATCTTGTTAAACAATTCGGTCCTCTCGATGCTCGCCCCAGCCTAGGGGCGACCGGGAACGACGATCGCGGGGTTGCGATGGCAGGCGAGCGTCGAGTGGTGGGCTCTTTCAGAGTAGTGAAGGTAGGCTCCCTAA
>JAYTXO010000182.1:0-1954 GCA_043742905.1 Microbacteriaceae bacterium
CGCATGCCAGAGGCGATCGATCGGCACCTCGCCGACGATTGCGGTCGTGGCGGCGTGCAGCAGCTCCGAAACATCCTGCCCAACGAAGGTGACGCCGAGCACGACTTTGCGCTTCTCATCAACGATCATGCGCGCGTGGCCTTCGTAGCCGTCGGCTTGCACCGACGCGCCGGCTACCCTACCGAGGTTGTAGTCCACCACGCGGATGTCGTAGCCGGCTTTCACGGCAGCCTTCGCGGTGAGTCCCACCGACGCGACCTCTGGGTCGCTGAACGTCACCTGGGGCACCATCTCATGGTCGGCAGTCGCCGCGTGCTTTCCGAAGCGGTTGTCGTGCACACCCGTGCCGAGGGCACGTGCCACGATCACGTCTCCGGCCGCCCGCGCCTGGTACTTGCCCTGATGGGTGAGCAGCGCCCGGTGGTTGACGTCGCCGCAGGCATAGAGCCAGTCGAAGCCCTTCACCAGCATGGTGTCGTCTACGTCCATCCAGTCGCCGGGGGTCAGCCCGATGTTCTCGAACCCCAGGTCGTTCGTGCGCGGCAGGCGTCCGGTGGAGACGAGCACCTCGTCGGCGATGACTGTTGAACCGTCGTTGAGTTCGAGAGTTATTCCGTCGTCGTCCCGGTGGGCCGAGGTGGTCTCGACCCCGCGCAGCACCGTGACACCGAATTTCTCGAGCGCAGCTGTCACTAGCTCGCCGGCAAAGGGCTCCTCGGTGCCGAGCAGGTTCGCGCGGGCGATGATCGTCACCGCGGTGCCAAAGCTCTGGTACGCGGTCGCCATCTCGACGCCGACCACGCCGCCGCCGATGATCGCGAGCCGCCGGGGGGCGATCTTCGCGCTGGTGGCATCCCGACTCGTCCAGGGAGCGACGTCCGCAAGGCCAGGGATGTCGGGAAGCAAGGGGTCGGATCCCACACTCACCGCTACCGCGTGCCTTGCGGTGTAGACAGTGTCGTCGACAGTGACCTGCTTCTCGCCGGTGATGCGCGCGTGGCCGCGCACGAACGCTATTCCCGCCGCTTCGACCCACTTCACCTGGCCCGCGTCATCCCAGTTGCTGGTGAAACTATCACGGCGAGCGAAGGTGGCGGCAACATCCAGTTCGCCGGTCACGGCTTCCCGTGCCCCACCGACAGCCTGGGCGGCGCGCAACACGATGCCGCTGCGCAGCAGGGCCTTCGACGGCATGCAGGCCCAGTATGAACACTCGCCGCCGACGAGCTCGCTCTCGATGAGCAGGGCGGTGAGCCCGCCTTGAACCGCGCGGTCAGCAATGTTCTCGCCGACGGCTCCAGCGCCGATCACGATGAGGTCATAGGTGGTGTCGATCATGTGCACTCCAAGCGATTCAGTGACGGGGTCGGTGACTACTTCGCAGAGCCGAGCCAAGCGAGGATCTCAGCCGCATGGTTCTGGGGATCATGGACAGGGAAGAAGACCTTGTCGATAGTCGACCCGTTTGCGATGATCGTCAAGCGGCTGGAGAAAGTCTCTTGGCTCACCTCGACAGGCGGCAGACGGGTGACTTACCGGCCAATGAACTCTGCGGTGGTTCGTGTGACGAACGCCGTCATACCGATCGAGGCATCTTCACTCCCCATGAGTCGCACGAGCTCTGGCTGGAGCGCGGCGGCGGCCGCGACATCCCCCTCGCGCAGGGCGAGGCGAGCGTTGGCGAGAGCGGCCTGCACCGCAAGGGGCGCCTGGGCGGCGATGCGCTGCGCGAGTTCGAGACCGCGCTCATATTGTGTGCCATCGGGCACCACCTCCTGAACGAGGCCGACACGGTGCGCTTCGGCAGCGTCGAACAGGTCGCCGGTGAGGATCCAGCGCATCGCATTGCCCCAGCCGACCGCGCGGGGAAGGCGGATGGTGGCTCCGCCGAAGGGCAGGATGCCCCTGGTGACCTCGATCTGACCGAACCGGGTCGACGCGGCAGCAATCGAGA
>JAYTXO010000183.1:0-6776 GCA_043742905.1 Microbacteriaceae bacterium
CAAACATCACGCAACGTCAAGGGTGGCTTCTGGATGAGCGCGCTCATGGGCGGGCTCAACTTCCAGATCGAACATCACCTCTTTCCGAGTATGTCTCGACCGCACTTGCGCGCGACCCGCAAGCTGGTGCGCGAGGCCTGCGCGGCTGACGGGATTCCGTATACCGAGACCTCATTGCGTCGCGCGTGGGTCATCGTGCTGAGCTACCTGAAAGAGATCGGGATGTACTCCGGTCTGGCTACCTTCGACTGCCCGATGGTAGGGCAGTACCGCAGGCTCTAGCCCCGAGCTGGGCCGCAGTCTCGCTGGCCTGCGGTCTCGCTGGCCTGCGGTCTCGCTGACGCGGTGGTTTGTTCTACGCGCGGCGGTTCGTCTGTCCGCACCGCGATCAAAGCGCCGCGCGAACGGCTGTATCACGGCTCAGGGCACGAAGCGGTAGCCCATCCCGCTTTCGGTGATGAGGTGCTTCGGTGCCGACGGCTCCGCCTCGAGCTTCTTGCGAAGCTGCGAGAGGTAGAGCCGGAGGTACCCGGTGTCACTCGTGTATTGCGGCCCCCACACCTCGGTGAGCAGCGTCTCACGCGTCACTAGCCGCCCTGGATTGCGCACGAGTACCCCGAGTAACCTCCACTCGGTCGGGGTCAGCCTCACCGGCGACCCGCCGCGTGTCACCACTCGCGCCGAGAGATCGACGGTTACGTCGCCGAAGCTCACGATTGGCTCCTCGGTGCCCGACGGCGTGCGGCGACCCAGAGCCCGGATGCGAGCCAGTAGTTCGTCGGCCGCGAACGGCTTGGTCACATAGTCGTCCGCGCCCGCGTCGAGGGCTTCCACCTTGTCCCAGGATTCGCTGCGCCCGGAGACCACGAGGATCGGCACCTGGCTCCAGCCGCGGATGGCCTCGATCACCTGCACACCCGTGAGACCGGGCATTCCGAGGTCGAGCACGACGATGTCTGGGTGCACAGAGGTGGCGGCATCCAGAGCGGCCTTGCCGTCGTGCGCCGTGACCACCTCGTAGCCGCGTGCGGTCAGGGTGATGCGCAGTGCCCTCAGGAGCTGCGGGTCATCGTCGGCGATCAGGATCTTCACTCGGCGGCTCCGGTAGCCCGCAACTCGATCACCATGGTGAGTCCACCGCCGGGGGTGTCTTCGGCCTCAAGGGTCCCGCCCATGGCCTCCACGAAGCCTTTCGACAGGGAGAGGCCGAGACCTACGCCGACGGAGTTATCGAGGTCACCGAGGCGTTGGAATGGCACGAAGACATCTTCGCGCTTGTCGTGGGGAATCCCCGGCCCGCTGTCGATCACGCGCAGCTGCACGCGGTCGCCAAACTCGCTGGTTGAAATCGCGGGTGGGGCTCCGGCGGGCGAGAAGCGGATCGCATTGCTCAGGAGGTTGGCGACCGCGCGTTGCAGCAGCGCGGCATCCGCGTCGACGAGCGGGACCGCGGTCAGCTCAAGCGCCACGCCACCGGGTGGCAGTCGTAACTCGTCGAGCGCAACGCTGATCACGTCGTCGAGGGCGGTAGGCGCGAGCATGATGCCGATCACGCCGGCCTGCAGGCGGGTGACGTCGAGCAGATCGGTTACAAGGGTTCCCAGCGCGATCAGGCTCTCGTCGGCTGTTTCGAGCAGTTCGGCACGATCGGCGGCACCGAGCATGACGTCGGGGGACCGTAGCGAGCTGACTGCCGCCGTCGCAGAGGCCAACGGACGTCGCAGATCGTGGCTGACCGCGGCCAAGAGAGCGCTCCGCAGCCGGTCGGCCTCGGCGAGCGGCTTGGCATCCGCGGCCTCGCCCGCCAGACGACGTTGCACCAGGGCGGACTCAAGTTGCGATACGAAGGCGCCGAGGATGCGGCGATCCGAAGCTTCAAGCGGGTGCCCGAGTAACTCGATTTGCGCATTCTCCCCGAATGGCAAGGTCGTCGGCTCGTCATCTGACGACGCCAGCAACTCATCCACGGCTTTCGCGACGGTTTCCTCACCCTGGCGCAGCAACACGCTCGTCATCCCGAAGCTCTCACGCAACCGTGAGACCAGCGCCTGCAGCGCATCCGCGCCCTGAAGGACACCGCCAGCGACAGCCACCAATACCTCCGCCTCCGCCGACGCGCGCGCCGCAACTCGTGCGCGACGGGCCGCCTGATCCACGACCAGACTCACGAGAGCGGCGACGATCACGAAGATCAGCAGAGCCAGGGAATGCAGCGGGTCGGCGATCCGGATCAGATACAGCGGCGGAAGAAAAAAGAAGTCGAGCAGGAAGCCCGCCAGCACGGCACACAACAGCGCTGGCCAGATCCCACCGACAAGAGCGACCACGACAATGAACAGCTGGAACATCAGCACGTCGATAGTGAGCGCATCGCGGCTGCGGAAGAGCGCCAGCAGCCAGGTAAGGAGGGGCAGTCCGGCGATCGTGAGACTCAGACCGATGAACCGGCGAGTGAGCGAAAGCGAGCCGCCCACCGTCGGGAGCTTGCGCTTGCCCGCCTCGGCATGCGACACGATGTGCACGTCGATGTCGCCCGACAGCCGGATGACGGTCGACGAGGTGCCCACCCCGCCGAAGAAGGTCTGGAGACGGCTGCGGCGGCTGACACCTATTACGAGCTGGGTGGCGTTGACGCTGCGCGCGAAGTCCACGAGAGCGGCGGGGACCTGTTCGGCTACCAGCTGATGGAAGCTGCCGCCGAGCGTCTCCACCAGGGCGCGCTGGGTGGCGAGCGTGCCCACATCCAGCGCAGTGAGCCCGTCAGGGCTAGTGACGTGCACGGCGAAGAGTTGACCGCCGCCGGAGCGCTGGGCGATGCGGGCTCCTCGGCGCAGGAGCGTGTCACCCTCGGAACCGCCCGTCAGGGCCACCACGATCCGCTCGCGCGCCTCCCAGGCCGAGTGGATACCGTGTTCAGCGCGGTAGGCCTGCAGCGCGGTGTCGACCTCGTCGGCAAGCCACAGCAGGGCGAGCTCCCGTAGAGCCGTTAGGTTGCCGAGACGGAAGTAGTTGCTGAGCGCGGCGTCCACCCGGGCTGCGGGGTAGACCAGGCCATGCGACAGCCGGTCCCGCAGCGATTGAGGGGTCAGGTCGATCAGCTCGACCTGGTCGGCCTTGCGCAGCACCGAATCAGGGATCGTCTCCCGCTGCGGCACCTGCGTGATCTGCTGCACTACGTCGTTGAGCGACTCGATGTGCTGGATATTGACGGTTGAGATCACGTCAATGCCGGCATCCAGGATCGTGGCGACGTCCTGCCAGCGTTTTTCATGCTCCGAGCCGGGTGCGTTTGTGTGGGCTAACTCGTCGACGAGGGCGATATCCGGATGGCGCGCAATGACGGCGGCGATGTCCAAGTCGTCGAGCTCGACCCCGCGATGATCGACGACCCGACGCGGGATCACCTCGAGTCCGTCGATGAGGCCGGCAGTGGCAGCGCGCCCGTGCGTCTCGACGATCGCCACCACCACGTCGTGACCCTCGTCGCGTAGGCGTCTGCCCTCTTCGAGCATCGCGAACGTCTTTCCGACGCCGGGTGCGGCGCCGAGCATCACCCTCAGATGGCCTCGCTGCATGTTGTCAGTCTTGCCTATCGCAAGTTCGGGTCGATGCCTAGAACTTCAGCGCGGACAGCGCCAAGTTGAGACGCAGCACGTTCACCGTCGGCTCGCCCAGGTAGCCGAGATCCCGGCCCTGGATGAACCGCTTCACGAGAGTGCGCACACTCGCCTCGGGCAGTCCACGGGCTGCAGCAATTCGCGACACCTGCTCGAGCGCGTTTGCGGGGCTGATATGCGGATCCAGTCCGCTCCCCGAGGCGGTCACGGCATCCGCGGGGACCTGGGATGCCGGGACCCCGTCGACTTTTTCGATTGCGTTCTGACGCTCCTGGATGGCCTTCGCGAAGTCCGCGTTGTTCGGACCCAGGTTAGAGCCGCTCGACGCTGAGCCGTCGTAACCGGTGCCAGCGGCGGAGGGCCGCGACTGGAACCACTCCGGCAGCGCGTTGCCCTTCTTGTCGGTAAAGGACTGGCCAATCAGGCTCGAACCAACCACCTTCCCGTTCGAGGTGAGAAGTGAGCCATTCGCCTGACCGGGCAGCGCGAGCTGGGCGATCAGCGTGACGAACAGAGGAAACACGATGCCGGTGACGACCGTCAGCAGCAGTAGGGCGCGCAGGGCGGTCCAGGTCTGACGAAGTGTTCCGCGTCGGGTAGCCATTTCAGTTTCTCCTTGGGATGTTGTCGCGGTCGGCTCGGGCCTAGAAGCCCAAGAGGGTGACGATGAGGTCGATGATCTTGATACCGATGAACGGGGCGATGATGCCGCCGAGCCCGTAGATGAGTAGGTTGCGACTGAGGATTTTGCTCGCGGAGACCGGACGGTACTTCACGCCGCGAAGTGCAAGCGGGATGAGCGCCACGATCACGAGTGCATTGAAGATGATCGCCGAGAGGATTGCCGAGGCAGGCGAGTGCAGCTGCATCAGGTTCAGTGTCGCAAGCCCTGGAAAGGCGCCGGCGAACATGGCTGGGATGATCGCGAAATACTTGGCGACATCGTTGGCGATCGAGAAGGTTGTCAACGAACCGCGCGTGATGAGCAACTGTTTGCCGATGCGGACGATGTCGATGAGCTTGGTCGGATCCGAATCGAGGTCGACCATGTTGCCGGCCTCTTTTGCGGCCGAGGTACCGGTGTTCATCGCGACCCCAACATCAGCCTGCGCCAATGCGGGTGCGTCGTTCGTCCCGTCGCCGGTCATGGCGACCAGGTTGCCGCCTTCCTGTTCCTTACGGATCAGAGCAAGCTTCTCCTCCGGGGTGGCCTCGGCTAGGTAGTCGTCGACACCGGCTTCGGCCGCGATTGCCTTCGCCGTCAGCGGATTGTCACCCGTGATCATGATGGTCCGGATGCCCATGGCTCGAAGTTCTGCGAATCGCTCCTTCAAACCCTCTTTCACGACGTCCTTGAGGTGGATGACGCCCAACACGCTTCCCGTGCCGTCCGCCGACTTGCGGGCGACGACAAGCGGGGTTCCGCCCGACTGGGAGATTCTGGTTACCACGGCATCAATTTCGGCACGGAGGACCGGCTCGATAACGCCCGACCACGCAACCGCATTCGCGGTCGAGCCCTTGCGCACTTGCGATCCGTCGGGCAGGTCAAGGCCGCTCATCCGGGTCTGCGCGGTGAAGGGAATCACCACTGCGTCGACAGGGGTGTCCACCGGCCCTCCCGCGAGGGTCACGACCGAGCTGCCCTCCGGTGTCGGATCTGCCAGGGATGACAGTCGGGCGATCTGCGCGAGCTCCTCGAGCGAAATGTCACCGACCGGCACGAACTCGGAGGCTTGGCGGTTGCCGTAGGTGATCGTTCCGGTCTTGTCGAGCAGAAGTGTCGTGACGTCTCCAGCTGCCTCAACGGCGCGACCCGACATCGCCAGCACATTGCGTTGGACCAGTCTGTCCATGCCAGCGATACCGATTGCGCTCAGGAGCGCACCGATTGTCGTCGGGATGAGGCAAACCAGGAGGGCGATCAGCACCGGGATCGTGGTTGGTGCGTTGGAGTAGCTGGCAATTGGGTTGAGCGTGAGTACGACGACGAGGAACACGATCGACAAACTGGCGAGCAGGATGTTGAGCGCGATCTCATTCGGGGTTTTCTGGCGTGACGCCCCTTCGACGAGCCGGATCATACGGTCGACAAAGGTCTCGCCCGGTTTGCTGGTGATCGCGACGATGATGCGGTCGCTGAGCACCCTGGTGCCACCGGTGACAGCCGAACGATCGCCGCCGTGCTCGCGCACGACCGGGGCCGATTCGCCGGTGATAGCCGACTCGTCGACGGAGGCGATGCCCCAGACGATGTCACCGTCGCCGGGGATGACTTCCCCAGCGACGACCACGACGGTGTCCCCGAGGCGCAGTTCGGCCGACGAGACCTCTTCGATGGTCGCGGTGCTGGCGTCCGAGCCGTCGGCATAGCCGACGATTCGGCGTGCAATCGTCGACGTGCGGGTCTCGCGGAGGCTGGCGGCCTGCGCCTTGCCGCGGCCCTCGGCGACCGACTCAGCCAGGTTGGCGAAGAGCACCGTGATCCAGAGCCACATGGCGATGGACGGGGTGAAGCCTGCGGCGAGCACGCTGCCGCCGGAGCTATGGCGACCGAGGAACGGTTCGGCGACGGCGATCACCGTGGTGAGCGCGGCGCCCACCTCGACGAGGAACATGACTGGGTTGCGCCACATCAGGCGCGGGTCCAACTTGCGGAACGCGCCGGGCAGGCCGCGCCACAACTGACCGAGGGAGAAGGCATTAGCCGGCTTGCGCGGCGCAGGAGCCTGCGCAAGATCCGGAATCGACAGAGTGGTCATGATCAGTTGAGCCCTTCCGCCAGTGGACCCAGCGCGAGAACGGGGAAGTATGTGAGAGCGCCGACGATGACGACGACGCCGATAAGGAGCCCGACGAACTGCGTGCGGTGGGTCGGCAAGGTTCCGGCGGTGACCGGGACGAGATCTTGCCGCGCCAGGGACCCAGCGAGAGCAAGCACGAACACGATCGGCACGAAGCGACCAAGCATCATGGTGACACCCAGCGCTGTGTTCATCCACGGCGTGTTCGCAGTCAGACCCGCGAAGGCCGAGCCGTTGTTGTTGGCGGCGGAGGTGAAGGCGTAGATCACCTCACTGAAGCCGTGAAGCCCCGGATTGAAGATCGAGACCTTCTCGACCTCTTGCCTGATGCCGGGCAACGCGAAGGTCAGCGCGG
>JAYTXO010000184.1:0-28276 GCA_043742905.1 Microbacteriaceae bacterium
TGCCGGAAGCTGCGGTCCGGGCAACTTGCACCCGATCAACGGGCTCTTCGACGCGCAGCACAGCGGCCTGCCGGTGCTCGCGATCGCGGCGCAGATCCCGCCGACCGAGATCGGCTCTGGCTACTTCCAGGAGACACATCCACAAGAACTGTTCCGGGAATGCAACGTCTACTGCGAACTCGTGAGCAACCCTGAGATGGCCCCGCGCATCATCGAAATGGCAATCCGTGCGGCGATCGAGGACAACGGGGGCGCGGTGGTCGTCATCCCCGGTGAGATCCTCCTCAGCGAGATCGTCAACTTCGGCACCGAGCTGCAGGACCCGGATTTCGCCGAGGTTGCCGCGGCCATCGGGTTGCTCGGCCAGCGAGTCGAGAAACCGTCCGAGCTCGGGCTGGCTATCAGCCGCGAGCAGGCGAAGGGGGTTCACGCTTTACGGCATCCGAACAACCCTCTCGGGGCGCGGCGAGGAACTGCTCGACCCGGTGACGACGAACGTGGTGCGGCGCATTCCGAAGTAGGTCACAGTGTCGGCGCGACCCCGCCGCGCTATCGTCGCACCATGACTGCTGAACAGACAACGATTGCCAAGGCCGAGATCCTTCGCTCCCTCTACCAGGCCCCCGAGATCGTCCGGGTCGTGAACGTCTGGGATGCGATCTCGACTAAGGTCGTCGCCGATCTGCCCGAAACGAAGGCCATAGCCACCGCCGGCCACGCCATTGCCGCGATGTACGGCTACGCCGACGGCAGCATGCCTCTGGACCTCGCGCTCGCGGGCGTGGAGACGATCGTGAAGGCCACCGAGCTGCCGGTCACGGCGGACCTGGATGACGCCTACGCCGAGCCCGGCGAGACCATCCGCCGCGCGGTCGGCATCGGCGCGGTCGGCGCCAACGTCGAGGACCGCCTCAAGCCCTTCGGCGAGTCGGTCGCCCGCGTGACCGCGATGATCGCCGCCGCGGAGGCCGAAGGCGTTCCTTTTCAACTCAACGCCCGCACGGATGCCCTCGTCCGCGGAGAAGGACCGCTCGACGGCCGTCTCACGGACGCCATCGCGCGTGGCAAGGCTTTCCTCGCCGAGGGTGCCGCCCTCGTCTTCATCCCGGGACTCCTCGACAGGGACTCGGTCGAGCGGGTCGTCGCCGAACTCGGTCGCAACACGGTCAGCGTCATCGGACTGGAGGGCGCGCTGACCGCGGCCGAATACGAAGAACTGGGCGTCGCCCGCATCTCCTACGGTCCGCTGCCCCAGCGTGCGGCGCTCGCCGCACTACGGGCGCTCGCGATCGATCTCTACGGCACAGGAGTCATCCCGAAAGGCCTTCCCGCGCTCAACTAGTCCGCGGGCTGGCGAACATCGAACGGCCTCATTCGATCTGGTCGCCCCTCGCGGGGGCGGAGCGGCGGGGCCGCATCCCGATCACCTCGAAGAGCACACCGAACAGGATCACCGCCACGATAGCGACGGCGGCGCCAATCAGCGGGTGCGCTGCGAAAGTTGTGCCCGCGATCACTGCGACCACAACGTGATAGCTCGTGTAGACCGTCGAAGCGGCGAAGGAGATCGGCAGGTAGCGCCGAACGGGGAGGCGTCCGGCTCCCGCGGTCATCGTCACGGCGACCCGCGCGAATGGGACGAACTTGGCGATCATCATGAAGAAAGTCGGTCGCTTGAGCAGGCCAGCCGCCGCCCATGCGAACGCGCGGGCGACCCGGGGGCGCCGCATCCATGACCACCGATCGATGCCGATCGTCCGCCCGAGGAGGAAGGCGATCGAGTCGCCGACCATGGTCGCGACGATCGCGACGACCAGCACCAGCCACACCTGCGGCCCGTGGCCCGCTGCACCAAGCGCAGCCAGCGCCACGACACCGGTCTCCCCGGGGACGAAGGGGAAGAATCCGTCGATGATCAGGATGCCAGCCATCACCACGTACGCCCACGGGGAGCCCGCGAGAGTCGTGAGAAAGTGGGTCATCTCGGTCATGGGGGCAGGCTAGCCATCGCAGATCAAGAAATGGCCAACTGTCGGTGACCGGTTAGATCTGGAAGAACCACTCTTCGGGAGCGATTCCTGCGTCTGCGGCTCCCGCCACTCCGCTGGTTCGGGGGCGCGCCCGGGCCGGCGCACCGACCAGGATCGAGTCGGGAGGGGCATCCCGGACTACAACCGCCGCGGCACCGATCACCGAGTCCGCGCCGATCGAGACCGGGCCGAGCACCGCGGCGCCCGTGCCGATCGAGACCCGATCGCCGATCATCGGGTGGCGACGTCCAGGCATCTCGCTCACCCCGCCGAGAGTGACCCCGTGGTAGATCAGCACGTCATCGCCGACCACCGCTGTCTCGCCGATCACCACGCCCATGCCGTGATCGATGAAGACCCGCCGCCCGAGGATTGCGCCAGGATGGATCTCTACCCCGGTCCGTCGCCGAGCCAGATTCGACAGCATCCTGGCTGGCAATCGCGCCCCAGCGTTCCACCAGCGCTGGGCGACACGGTGGTACCAGACGGCGTGCACACCTGGATAGCTAAGAAACACCTCGAACCGCGACCGCGCGGCTGGGTCCCGTCGCATCGCGGTCACGAGGTCCTCACGGACTCGCGCGAACACGGTCAGCCGACGAGGTCTTCGTAGAGGACAGTCGACAGGTATCGCTCGCCGAAGCTGGCAATGATGACGACGATCGTCTTGCCGGCGTTCTCGGGGCGCTTGGCGAGTTGCACGGCGGCCTCGACCGACGCGCCGGAGGAGATGCCGCCGAGGATGCCCTCTTCCACGCCGAGCCGACGGGCCATCGCAACGGACTGGGCAATGTTGACGTCGATGACCTCGTCGTAGATCTCACGGTCGAGGATCGCGGGGATGAAGTTCGCCCCGATCCCCTGGATCTTGTGCGGGCCCGCGACTCCACCGTTGAGCAGCGGCGACTCGAGGGGCTCGACCGCCACGACCTGCACGCTTGGCTTCTGCTGCTTGAGGTAGTCGCCGGTGCCGCTGACCGTGCCGCCGGTGCCCACACCGGCCACAAAAATATCGACGGCGCCGTCGGTGTCCGCCCAGATTTCGGGGCCGGTAGTCGCGAAGTGGATCGCCGGGTTCGCCGCGTTCTCGAACTGGCGTGCGAGCATTGCCCCCGGGATGGATGCCGCGAGTTCCTCCGCTTTCTCCACTGACGCACGGATGCCGCCAGGACCGGGCGTGAGCACCACTTCGGCTCCGTATGCGCGGAGCAATTGCCGGCGCTCCATGCTCATCGTCTCGGGCATCGTCAGCACAACCTTGTAGCCGCGCGCAGCCCCGACCATTGCCAACGCGATGCCGGTGTTGCCGCTGGTGGCCTCGACGATCGTGCCGCCGGGCTTCAAATCGCCGGATTTCTCGGCGGCGTCCACGATCGCGATGCCGAGCCGGTCCTTCACACTAGAGGAGGGGTTGAAAAACTCCAGCTTGGCAAGCACAGTCGCCGCCGCGCCGTCCGTCACCGCGTTGAGCCGAACGAGCGGCGTTCCGCCGTAGATCTGAGTGATGTCATCATAAATACGCGCCATATCGCGACCCTAGCGCGGCGGGCCGGTCATCGGCTGGACGCGACGGGCGGAGACAACGGGCGGAGACGACGGGTCAGGCCTCGGCGCGCAGCACGGAGACGACCCCGCCCGACAGGTGCGCTCGGAACGCCTGGTCGGCGAACATCTCGTCGCGATGCCCGAGCGCGGTGTACCAGACTCGGCCCGCACCGAAGCTGCTGTGCCAGCTGATCGGATGCGGCGCCCCCATCGGGACGCCCTCGGTGTCGTAGCTCGACTCGTCCACGGTAAGTAACACGGAGACCCGGTCGCTCGGGTTCGAAGTGAAGGCGTACCACTCGTCGGTCCACCGCCACGGGTCGGGCAAGCTCGCCGTCGAGGGATGGCTCACGTCGACCACGCTGAGCTCCGCCTCCTGGAACTGCAGTGTTCCGCCCGGATGCGAGAGGAACCGCGCCCCGACGATCTGCTCGTACTCGGGCCAGCTCCACTCGGCGTCGGTCGAGCTGTGAATGGCGGCGAAGCCGCCACCGCCGCGCAGATACGCGGTGAAGTCGGCACGCTGCGAGGAATCCAGCACATCGCCCGAGACGTCAAGCCAGACCACCGCGGCGTAGCGCTCGAGGTTCGCCGCGGCGAAGGCGGCAGCGTCCTCGGTGTGGTCGGCGAGCAGGTCGAGCCCGGCGACGAGGTCTTGGATCGCGGCGATGCCGGCCGGGATCGACTCGTGCCGGAATCCGGTGGTCTTGGTGAAGAGGAGAACGCGCTGCACGTTTCGACGCTAGCCCACGGGGCTAGGCTCGCCCGGTAAGCGGGCGATGCAGCCGTTCGGAAACGAGGAGTCGGGCGTGAGCGGTTTCGCGAGTTGGCTCTTCGGTATCGCCACCGAGCAGCCGCTCGAATATCGCCGGCTGCGGCGGCTGCGGCGCCACATCTACACCCGGGTCGCGCGACTCGACGCGGAGGTGCTGCGCTCGCCCGAGCCAATCCCGTTCGAGCTGATCGATGCCGCAGGCTTCACTCCGATCCGGGCCGGCGCCGCATGGGGTGGCGTCTTCGACTGCGCCTGGCTGCGCATCCGGGGCGAAGTGCCCGCCAGCGTGCACTACCCGGTCGTCCTGTTGGGCATCGGGGGCGAAGGTCTCGTTTACTCCCCGAGCGGCGAGATCCTGGATTCGGTCAGCACGGTATGGCAGCAGGCAGACCTCCCGCACAGCGGCGGTCGCGCCCGAGTTGTACGCAACGTCGACACCTCGTCAACTCGAGTCGAGTTCTTCGCCGACGTGACCTACAACGGATTTCTGCTCTATCAGGTGGGCAAGGGCCGATTCCGCGGCGCCCACATCGCCACCCGTGACGACGAATGTTTCGCCCTCTACTACGACTACCTGGCGCTGGTGGTGCTGGCCGGAGCGACCGAGGACACGGCGCTCGCCGCTGAGCTGCGCGGTGCCCTCCGCTCGGCGTGGAAGCGGTTCACGCGTGGCGACGTCCGGGGGGCACGCGCTGCGCTCAGCGGCCCGCTTGCCGCCCCATCCGCCAGCGACTTCGTCTACAGCGCGATCGGCCACGGTCACCTCGACATGGCCTGGCTCTGGCCGTTGCGCGAGACGCGCCGCAAGGCCGCGCGCACATACACGCGGGCACTGAACACGACTGCCGAGCACCAGGGTTACGTTTACGGGACGAGTCAGCCGCAGCAGCTGCTCTGGATGAAGCAGCAGCATCCGGCCCTCTTCGAACGGCTGAAGATCGCGGTCGCCGAGGGCCGCATCGAGTTGCAGGGCTCCTTCTGGGTGGAGACCGACACGAATATGCCGGGAGGGGAATCTCTCGTGCGCCAGGCGCTGGTGGGCCGCCGCTTCCTGCGGGAGGAGTTCGGCAGAACGTCCGAACAGCTGCGACTCTGCTGGCTACCTGACACCTTCGGCTACAGCGGCAACCTGCCGCAGATCCTCTCGAAGAGCGGGATGGACTGGTTCATGACCGTCAAGCTCGCCTGGAACAAGGTCAACGTCTTTCCGTACCGCAGCTTCACCTGGCAGGGCATCGACGGGTCGAGAGTGCTCGTGCACATGCCGCCGGAGGGCGACTACAACAGTCGCGGCGCGGCGGACGGGCTACTGAAGGGCATCCGCCAGTATCCCGAGAAGACGCTCGAGCGCGCGCTTCTGGTCTTCGGGTCCGGCGACGGCGGCGGCGGTCCCGGCGAGATCCACTTGGAGCTGACGCAGCGCGAGCAGAACCTTCGCGGGCTCCCCCGCGTCGAATATTCGCCGGCCGCCGCGTTCTTCGAGCGGCTGGAACAGCAGCGGATCGAACACACACACACCGGCGAGCTCTACCTCGAGGCGCATCAGGGTACATACACGACGCAGGCGAGTATCAAGAAGCACAACCGGATCGCCGAGCGGAAGCTGCACAACGCCGAGGCCCTCGCCGCGTTGCTCGGTGACGACAGCCGGGCGCGACTGGAGCAGCACTGGCGCGACCTGCTGCTCAACCACTTCCACGACATCCTGCCCGGATCAGCGATCACCCGAGTCGTGCGCGAGGCGCTCGAAAGCTTCCAGCGCATCGAAGACGCTGCCGACGGATACGTCGACGAGCTGCTAAAGCAGTTGCCGAGGGCTGGCAGCCACGCAGCACACGGCGGCGAGGCGCCCGGCGCGCTGAACCTCAGCCCGGTTCCGCGCCACGAGTACCTGCGCCTCGGCGACCGTTGGTACCGCGCCGACGCCGAGCCGTATGCCCGCGCTGTGCTCGAGCCGGCCGCCGCCGCACCCGAGCTCGCTTTCGACGGCGACACGGTGACGAACGGGCTGCTCACGCTCCGGTTCGGGTCGTCCGGAGAAATCATTTCGTGCCTCGACAGCGAGGGAGACGAGCACTCGGGCAGCGGACTCAACCGGCTCGTGCTGCACCGCGACCCGTATCAGTGGCCGTGGGACGCGTGGGATATCGACCCGAAGCAGCCAAGCCGAACCCCGCGTACCCTGCACCCCTCGATAGTCGAGACCTCGATCGACGGGCCAACGATCGTGCGCCGCCAGGTGTACCGCGAACGCAAGTTCACCATCGAGCAACTCGTGATCCTCGAGGCTGGCAGCGATACCGTGCGCTTCGACACCACGGTCGACTGGCACGAGAAGCACCGGATGCTGCGCGCCGAGTTCCGGCCGGCTCACCACGGCGACACAGCCAGCTGCGAAATCCAGTTCGGACACATCGATCGCCCGATGACCGAGAACAACGCGGTCGAGAAAGCCCAGTTCGAGGTCTGTGCGCACAAGTGGATCGCCACCGAAGACGCCGGCGGCGGCTTCGCAGTGCTCAACGACGCCAAGTTCGGCCACCGCGCTAAAAACGGGCTACTGAGCCTGAGCCTGCTGCGCGCCTCCACCTTCCCCGACAAGACCGCCGACCGCGGAGTCCACCACTTCAGCTACGGCTTCTGCCCGTTCCCCGCCGGGGGGTTGACCAAGGTAATCCGCGAGGGCTACCGGCTCAACCACCCGTTGCTGCCCATTGAGGGCGCGGCGCTGGGCCTCGACTTCTCCGGTGCGGTGACGGTGGACCATCCCGCGGTGATCGTCGAAACGCTCAAGTCGGCCGAGTCGGGATCGGGCGTTGTGCTGCGCCTCTACGAGAGCCTTGGGCAGCCAAGAACGACCGCGATGACAACTACCATCCCGCACTCGGGGGCCGTTGAAACCGACCTCATGGAGACCCCGATCGGGGCCATTGACCTCAGCCATCTCGAGTTCGGCCCCTTCGAGATCAAGACGATCCGCCTGGAGGCGGCACGATGACGGCGTTAGCGAACGACACAGTGATTCCCGCTCGAACGCAGGGCGCCGCGCTCGTGGCGGCTGGGTTCGGGCAGAACGTGATCCTGACCACGGTGACCACGTTCATCCTGGTCTACCTGCTGCAGTACGTGCACATCAGCACGGCGGGAATCGCGGTGGTCACCACCATCATCACGGTGGCAAAGTTCCTCGACGCGGTCAGCGATCCGCTAATGGGCAGCCTGATTGACATGACCAGGACCCGCTGGGGCAAGCTGCGGCCGTACGTGCTCTTCTCGGCGGTGCCGGTCGCCGTGTTGACCGGCCTGCTCTTCTCGATCCCCGACATCGCAGAGTCGGGCCAACTCGTCTTCTTCGGGATTGTCTACCTGCTCTGGGGTTTCGCATACACCGTCTGCGACGTGCCGTTCTGGGGACTCATCGGCTCGGCCTTTCCCGACCCGGCCGTCAGAACCCGGGTCATCTCGAACGTGCGCGCGTTCGGAGCGATCTCGCTCGGGATCGCTACCCTCGGCCTGCCGTATCTCGCCCAGGGGTTGAGCTTCGGTCCGACGAGCGGCGCCGGCTGGTCGCGCGCCGTTTTCCTGATCGCCGTCATCGGGATGGGCCTCTACCTGATCGCGTTCTTCTTCACGCGGGAGCGCGTAACCGCTGCGACGACGCGACTGACCGTGCGGCAGCTGTTCGGCACCCTGTTCCACAACACCCCGCTGCTACTCGTGCTCATCGGCTCGATCATCGGCTTCGGGCGCAACATCGTGCAGGCGGGCGGGGCGGTGTTCGCGGTGATCGCCTACGGCAACCCTCTGTACTTCACCTTCATCGGAGCCGCGATCATTCTCGGCGTGGTGATCGCGGCGTTCCTCACCCCGCTCGTGCTCAAGCGGGTGAGCGCCCGGCGGTTGATGATCGTCAGTTCCTTCGTCGGCGCGGCCCTCTACCTGGTGCTCTGGCTGGTCGGTTTCGCCAGCCTGGTCGGGATGATGGTGTTCATCTTCCTGACCGGGCTCACGCTCGGCATCTTCCTGGTCGGGCAGACCACCCTGATCGCAGATGCCGTAGACGACGTCGAGCGTCGCACCGGCGTGCGCAACGACGGCATCTCCTTCGCCACACTGACCTTCTCGGCGAAGATCATGGGCGCGCTTGCGGTGCTCGTCTTCGGCGCTTTCGTCGTGCTCGCTGGCTACCAGGACGGCGTGACGATCACACCCGCGATGCAGAACACCGTGTTCTTCTCGATCACCGTCATCCCGGCAATCAGTTGCGTGCTCTCGGCCGTTCCGTTCTTCTTCTATCGGCTAGGCCAGTCGCGAGTTCAGCCGCCGACGTAGCCCGACGCCGGGGCAACCACGGGCACCGAAATGCTCCCAGCTCAGCGCCTCTGGCGGCCGCCGAGTAGCCCGGCGAGGACGGCGTGCAGCAGGGGAATCACCGAGAGTGCCATCAGCACGGTGCCCATCACGGCATCCGCGGGGCGCAGCAGCACGCCGCTGACTAGGAGGCCGACGAACAGGACCGCCGAGATGATCCGGCCGGCGGTTCGCTCTAATTGCCGGAGGCGCTGGTCGAGCCGCGGCGTAGCGACCTCAATCTCGCCGCCTTCAAGCCGGGTAGCGAGGTCGTCGAGTCGGCGGGGAAGCCTGGCCGCGATCCCGACCGTCGACACCACCTCGCGGGCGAGAGATCCGATGACGCCGCCCCGCTCGTCGAGGAGCAACTGTTCTGCGTACGGCTCGACCGAGTTCCAGATGTTGAAGTCCGGGTCGAGCGTGCTGCACAGACCGGAGATCAATGAGACCGCACGGATCACGAGCAGAAAGTTTTCGGGCAACTGGAACGGCAACACCCGGATGGTCTCGCCGAACTCGTCGGCGAACGCTCTCAGCTCGCGAGGGTCGACCTCTTGCAATGCGGTGAAAGCGACCCCACCGAACCGCGAGAACAGTGCCGACATCGTGCGCTCCAACTCGCGCGTGTCGGCCGAGGGAAGCAGCACCCCCAAGTCGCGCATGCTGGCGACGAGCCGTCGGCCGTCGCGTGAGGCCACCGCGATCAGGAACCGCTGTAGGCCGCTCCGGAGACCGTCAGGGATCTCGCCCATCATCCCGAAATCGACGAAGGTGAACACCCAGGCACGACCGTCCTCAGTTTCACCCGTGCCCTCTGGGGACCCGAGCGAAAGGGGCGTGACAAAGATGTTCCCCGGGTGCGCGTCGCCGTGAAAGAAGCCGTCAACGAACAACTGGTCGAACATCACATTCGCGAACTCGGAGGCGACCTCCGCGGGGTCGATCCCGGCCGCGCGCAGCGCATCGAGGTCGTTGATCTTGATCGCGCTCACGTCCTGCAGGGTCAGCACCCGTCGGGTCGTGCGTTCCCACGCGATGCCGGGGACGCGCACGCGTGGGTCGCCTTCAAACTGCGCGGCGAACCGCTCCGCGCTCTGAGCCTCGTGCAGGTAGTCGATCTCCTCCAGGCTGGTCTGCGCGAACTCCTCCGCCAGCGCGGGAAGGTCGACGCGCTGCGACACGAGTTTCACGCGACTCAACCACCCCGCCACCCGCCGAAGGGCGGCGAGGTCGATGTCCACGATCATGTCGATGCCGGGGCGCTGCACCTTGACCACGAGGTCAGTGAATCCGGTATCCGCGGCCGCGTCAGGCGTCAGCCGCGCGCGGTGTGCCTGCCCCAGTGACGCCGCCGCCAGTGGTGTCGGGTCGAAGAACTCGTACGCCCGCTCCAGCGTCATGCCCAGCTCGGACTCGGCGAGCGCCCGGATCTCGGCGAATTTCTCCGGGCGCACCTCGTCCTGAAGACCCTCCAGCTCGCGGGTGACCTCGGGCGGGAGCACGTCGAGACGTGACGACAAGAACTGCCCGACCTTGATCATCAGGCCGCCGAGACTGGTGGCCAGCCCGTAGAAGTTGCGCGCCATATTTCGCCATCGGCGCGCACGCCCTCGAGCGCCGAAACTGGCGAGACCGATGCGCGGCAGGAAAAGTTCGAACCACCAGTTCTCGACCATGTACCGCGTCGCGAATCGGAGGATGCGACGGTAGCGTGCCCGCCCACTCCGGTCGTACGCCACCGAGTCGCCCCGATGCCGTTCGGCCCGTGGCACGCCGGTCAGTCCTTGGCGAGGATCGCGTAGAGCTTGCGACGCGCCTCGTCGAGCACTGCTACCGCCTCGGAGACTTGCTCGGACGAGCCGCTCTGTACCACTTGCGCGGCGGCCTGCGCGAGCTGTGCGCCGGCCTTCGGGATTGCGCTGGCCCGCCCGGCCGCGCGCATGCCCGGCATTTCCCACGGGGCGGAACGGTTCGGCGCCGCGGCGGCCTCGGCGCGCCCGGAGTCCGTCAGCGAGTAGGTCTTCTTGCCGGCCGACTCATCGGCGGTGACAAGCCCCTCGTCGGCGAGCAGCTGAAGCGTCGGGTAGACCGAGCCAGGGCTCGGCTTCCACATGCCCTGGCTGCGGTCCTCGATGGCGCGGATGATTTGGTAGCCGTGCATCGGCTCCTCTGCCAGGATTGCAAGCACCGCCGCGCGCACGTCACCGCGGCCCATGCGGGTGCCGACCCGCCGCTCGAAGGAGCCGCGCATCTGGTTCATCGCCTCCCAGAGACCAGCCCCGGTGCGACCGGCGCCGGGTCGCGAACGAGTTCCGAATGGACTACCTGTCGACGATCCGTTCATGACATCCTCCTGAAATTTGCGCTCACTTGAACGATCTCGAACGATACATCGCTCACCCCGAGATTGCCTGACCGTCGCCCGCGCCTCACACCAGCCCGAGGTCGCGGAGGCGCTCCGCCATCTCGACTGTGAAGCCGACGTAGGTCACAGCGACACTCCCCGCCGAAGCCGGTAGCGATCGACAGGGTCAAGCTGGAGGGTGTCGCCATTCGGTTTCACCTCTGCCGGCAGCGATCTGTTTGAGGGCGATCCGGATACCGAGGACCAGCTGCAGCGCTGCGGCCGGACGAATCCACGAATCGTGGCAGCACCGGATCGGGAACGGGTGGGAGATGTGGGGCGATCTACGTGTGTTGTGGACACGGGCGGAACCCTCCTCTCCAGGTGAATACCTCACGGTACGGAGCTCGGAAGCGGGTCGTCAGCAATGTAGGACACACAGCGAAAGGCGGATGCTCAGACGGCGGAATCTGACGCAACGATGTCCAGGAGCTCGTCGACCGACCACTGGTCCGCTGCATGGGCGCCGTACTTGACCGCGACCACAGTGCCGCCGCTGTTGATGAGGATGTCAGCCGGGCACCCGAGCTCCCCACCGGCGGGAGCAAGCGGGGGTAGCCGTCGAGTGCGAGCGACCGACGCGGCGGCGCCGAACAGGGCTCGCGGCACGGTACGCCACGCGCCGAGGAGAGCCACAGCCGACCGCTCCACTCCGAACCTCCGGTAGAGGTGCCGACCGGGATCGGCGACCACCGTCAGCGGAAGTTCGCTTGCGTAGCGGATGACTTCCTGCGCCGTTGAGTGGAAGACAACAACTTCCTGCACGCGCGCGGCCTCAATCTCGGGAAGACGCCGGACTACCTGTCGGAGGTGGACGTTGCAGATCATGCAGCCGGAGAATCGCCTCAGCTGCAGGTGGACGTAGCCGAGAGCGGGTGGAACAGTCACGGTGTCGCCGATCGCACCCACCAGTTGAAGCGGGGCAAGCGTGTCGCCCACTGCGAGGCGGCGAGCTCCCTCTGCGGATCGACGACGCATGATCACGCCTCGCCGCGGGCAGGGTAGTTGTGATCGTTGGCGTAGGCGACGCCGGCGATGATGTCGTCGAGAGGCGGGCGCCCGAACGGCATACTCGCCACGTTGCTCCAATAGACAGTCCCACCGGAATCGAGAATGAACATTCCCGGTTCGCTGAATACGGACGGCTCGCCGTCTTTAATCGCCCGGGAGATGAACAAGCCCCACTCCCGCGCCTCAGCTTCGGGGAGCCCCCATGCCACCGGCAACTCGGTGAGCCCCCACCGGTCGACGACTTGTTCGCTCCGTTCGGCCGACTCCATGCTGACGGCGACCACGCGACCGATCCCGACCGCTCGCAGTTCATCTAGGCGTTCGTCCAGTTCCTTCAGCTGTCGCCGACACACCGGGCAGTGCAGACCGCGAAAGAAAACCACCAGCGTGAAACGACCGCCTTCGCCCGTCCCCAGGTCGAGGTCATCGGTCGATCCCTCTCCCGCCAACGAAAGAGACAAGCGAGGTGCAAGAGTTCCCGGTCGTGTGCTCATGACAGCGGCAACCTTCCCTCCGACCTCAGCATTCCGGGCGGGGCCGAGGTGAGGGGGCGTCCGGGCAGCTCCGTCGCGGCGCTCCCAGCGACAAGCTGCGTTGCCACGCGCACGTCGGCATGCAGCGCACGGTGCACGGTGCACGGTGCACGGGGCATTTGTCGGCTACCACCAGCAGAGCGTCGCGCTGCTCTGCGGAGAGGTCGCCGAACACCACGATGCTCCGCTCGATCTGCTCCACGACGGCGGGAACCGTGTCGCAGCCGGCGCAGTCGTCGGCGTGTACCCGACTGTGGCGCAGGGTGACCTCAACCCGCTCCAGCGGCCGAAGCGAGCTGTCTCTTTCCACCCCAGACAAGTCGATCTGCCGCGTCGGTATGCCAATCGAGGTCGCGATGATGACACGCCGGTATCGTCACACCGTGACCACTGCACGTGAGTTGATCGGGCGTCCGGCGATCGTTTCCGCCTACCTCGCGCCAGTGCTGTTCATCGGCGGCACGATTGTCGCTGGGGCTTTTTGGCCCGGGTACGACTCGGTGCGGCAGACCATCAGCGAACTCGCGGCGGGGGATGCGCCGACCCGCGTTTTTGTGACCGTCCTCTTTGTGCTGACGGGGCTCTGCCATCTAGTCACCGTGACCTTTGCCCGCGGGATCGGCATCGCTGGAAGGATCGCATTTCTGATCGGCGCGCTCGCTACCCTCGGTGTCGCGGCGTTCCCGCTGCCGAGCGTGGCAGGGCGGTCGGCAATGCACAACACTTTTGCGATTGTCGGCTTCATTTTCCTGGCTGCATGGCCGCTTCTGGGGATGCGGTTCCGTACTGATTTTCCCTGGCTGATTCGGCCGATCGGATCCATTCTGGGTTCCGGGATTCTCGCGGTCTTTTGCCTCTGGTTTCTGATCGTGTGGACGTCCCACTCGTCGCCATACATCGGTGTCCTCGAGCGCATCGCCGCCGACGCGGAGTCGATCTGGCCCGCTGTCATCGCGACCGCGTTGTTTCGTCGCGCGTGTGTGCTCGGAGATTTCGCGTTAGGACTGGCGGGGTCAGGTGGTCGCGATGAGTGATGGGATTTGCTCATCGAACAACCCGGGGCCCAAATCTCCGGCGAGTGCGCCGGGACGTCATCGACACCGGCGGAAAAGTGTCGATCCGCTACGGCAACCCAATGATCCACGGCACGGTCGACCGACGCCACACCCGCACTGAGACGATCACCTTCGTCCCTAACCTCGACGGCACCCTCGTCGGCACCCTCGTCAGCCTCACCGGCACCGTCTTGAGCGACTACAAAATCAACCCCAACCAGCGCTGACAGCCCAGAACGAAAACTACCGGACCCCGCAGGCCAGGGCTTCAGCTGTTCACAGCGACATAAGACACCACAACGTGACCCCTCACCACCGCCGTGACGTGCCCTATGGTCTGGTCACCCGTTGCGGCGGTAACCCTGCAGGAGCTGGATCCAGCAATCTCTCTATTCCCTCCTGAGTGTGTCGCTGAGCGCCAACCCCCAACGACGAAGCCGACCAAGATGGCACGGCAAATCGGTGATACGGGACGTCAACTTCTCCGAGGGGGGAAAGGGCGGTCCGAAGGGCGATACTCAGGTCGCCGAACGAAACACCCTCGATTTCACCGTCGACAGATCCGAAGGTGCCAGGGTCCCACGGAAAGCCAAGTTCGTGGTTGACGGCGGAAAGTACCTCCACGAGCAGGTCAGGAAGTCCCACGGGGATCATGACGCTGATGAGTCGTGCGCCCGCGACCACCCGCTGCGAGATTCCCGCCATTTTCACGGCGTGACGCGCGTTGACGCTATAGCTCCCTGGGCAGTATTCACCCGGGATCTCACCGACGAAAGCGTCAACGCCAAGTCCCCGCAACGCCGCCGAAACCGCCTGAGCTGCTTGATCGAACGCCGCCTGATTGCCGTGATGTCGGCCGACGACCGGGTCAACTACATCGATCACGAGACAGGATTGATCGTACGAAACGGCTCGCCCACCGGTGGGCCGGACCACGGGAACGAACCCGAGACTTGCCGCCGCGGTCACCGCAGAATCGAACCCGGGAAGATGACTTTCGCGGCGGCTGAACGCGACGGTCGGTTCCGGTCGATACACCCGAATCAGGCGAGCCGAATCCATCGTCGTCGCCACGTAATTCAGCAGCACAGTTGACAAGTCCAAGTCTCCTCGGGCTCCATGCCCTCCGCTACTGCTCAGGGAAATGGTCGGCTGCGATCGTCCGCTCATCTCAGGTTTGCCTCCGCGAACGGTGGGCGACTCACTACCCGCATCATCGATGTTTGAACCGGTGGAGCGGGTCGGCATCAATGTCGAGCACGCTGACATCCGACGTCATCCGTGCCCAATCGGCTCCGTGAGGATCGCGACGAGTGCAGCCAAAAATGTCGCCCCGGTGGCCCCATCGACCGCCCGATGATCGCAGGTGAGGGTCAGCTCCGCGATTGGGAGCCACACCGGCCCGTCCTCCCGCCAGACGTAACGCTGTCGGCTGCTGCCGATTGCGAGGATCGCGGCCTGCGGGACATTGAGGATGGCATCGAATCGATCGATGCCCATCATCCCCAAATTCGAGATCGTGAAAGTACCGGCGCTGACATCGTCCATGGCGAGTGTTCGCGCCCGCGCCTTGTTGACGACCTCGTTTCGTCGTGTGGCGATCTCCGAGAGGGTCAAAACATCCGCGCCGTGGATGACGGGAACTGTCAGCCCGTGTTCGGTTGCCACCGCGATGCCAACATTGGAGTGCGGGAAGAGCGTCACCTCGTCGTCCCCAACGTGTGCATTCAGGGCGGGAACCGCAAGAAGCGCTCTGCCGGATGCGGAGATGAACACGTCCGTCACCGTCGCGCCGGGAACCATCTGCTTTACCTTCGCGGCTTCGGTCATGTCGACTTCCACCGCGAGGTGAAAGACGGGTGCTTGCCACGCTGCCACCATCCGCCGGGCGGCTGTGCGCCGCATTCCCTTGAGGGGTGTCGGCACTCCCACCTGGGTAATGAAATCCTGGATGCTCATCAGCGGGCCACCTCGTTGACATCGACCGGAACAGCCGTCCCGGCACAACCGAATTCATTCATTTTTTGTACCGTTGCCTGGGTCATGAGGCGCCTTCCTTCGGCCATCGCGACCTCCAATTGCCGATCGCCCAGCGCCCAGGTCTGTTCGATCCCACGGCGGAACGCATGCCGCAGGTCGGTATCAGCATTCAGTTTGTGAACGCCAGCTGCGATCGCAGCGCGCAGATCGTCAAGCGGCACGCCGGAGGCGCCGTGCAACACGAGAGGGATGCCGGCAACGTCGCGAATTCGTCGAATCCGATCGAGATCAAGCGGTAGCGGTCGGGTCGGCGGGATTCCATGAAACACACCCGCAGAAATCGCAAGCAGATCGACACCGGTTTTCGCCACGAACTCCTCAGCCTCTTCGACATTCGTGTAGTACTCGGTCCAGTTAACTTCTGCGCCAGCATCCGGAATCTTTCCGAGCTCGGCCTCGACGGGAACGCCGAATGAGTGGGCCACTGTCACAATCTGCCGCGTGGCCTCGATGTTGTCCTCGAAGCTCAAATGCGAGCCGTCAAACATAATCGAATCGAATCCGAGTTTGAGCGCGAGGAACACCTCGTCGTAGGTGCCGTGATCGAGGTGGATGACAGCTTCGACATCAGTTTTTTCCAGTTCGTGGCGGGTCATCCGAAACGCTTCTTCCAGCCCGAGGTGCGGGACGATCGCGCGTCCGACCTGGAGGAAAATCGGAGAGTTGGCCTGGTCGGCCCCGTGGATGAGTGCCTGTGTGGTTTCAGGGTTGTGCATGTTAAAGGCGCCAACCGCGTAGCCGCTCTGTCGTGCTCGTTGGATGAGCGCCATCGGGTTTACTTTTCGCAAGTTACATATCTCCTTCGCAGTGAATTTTTTTGCGCGTTCTCGCCGCTCTGCACCGCGCGACGCCTTCGGTCTAGTGTGCTGCGAGGCCTGTCGAGAATCGACGGGGCGGGACGGTGCGCGCTGCAGCGACTGCTTGCTTCCAGCCGTCGTAGAGCTCTTCTCGTTGGTCGGCAGAAATCATCGGTTCGAACGCCCGCTCCAATTGCCACGAACTCTCCAGATCCGAAGTGCCGTTCCAGAGGCCGACGCCAGCCCCGGCCAGTCTCGCCGCACCCAGAGCCGTGCGCTCCAGCCCCTGTGGACGCTCAACGGGAATCCCGAGAATATCCGCCTGAAATTGACAAAGGAAGTCATTGGCGATAGCTCCCCCATCCACTTTGAGGCTGGGCACATCGACGCCACCCCGAGTGAGCGCGTCGAGATTGTCGCGGGTCTGGTACGCCATCGCTTCAAGGCCTGCGCGAACGATGTGCGGTGCTCCGGTGTCCAACGTCAGACCAACGATGGCGCCCCGAACATCCCGATCCCAATACGGATCGCACAGACCGGCGAAGGCTGGGACAAAGTAGACGCCCCCGTTGTCGGGAATGCTCTGCGCTATCGCCCCACTGGCCTCAAGCGAGTCGATTAGTCGCATGTTGTCGCGCAGCCATTGCAGGGTTTGACCGCTGTGGAACACAACCCCCTCAACCTCGTACACCGTATCGGAGTCGATTTTCCAGGCGACGCTACTGGTCATGCCGTCGATAATGAGGGGCTGGCTACCAACGTTGACGGTGAGGACGCCGGCGGTGCCGTAGGTATTTTTTGCGGTTCCCTGCCCAATGCATGCCTGACCGAGCAAGCCAGCCTGCTGGTCTCCAAGCATGGCCATCACCGGAATGCTGGCCCCGCTCCCGCCGGGCAAGAGCTTCGCATCGATGTAGCCGAAGTGAGAGTTAGACGAGACGACCTCGGGGAGGAGTTCGGTCGGAATGCCATACATTGCGCACAGTTCGCTGTCCCAGGAGTTTGTGTGGATGTTGAACATCGCGGTTCGAGACGCCGCGCTCGCGTCGGTGCGATGGGATCTTCCGGCCGTCAAATTCCACAATATCCAGGTGTCAACCGTGCCGGCCGCGAGCTTGCCGGCCGACGCGGCATCCCGCACTCCCGGCACATTTTCCAAAATCCACGCAAGCTTGCTCGCCGAGAAGTATGAGTCATTTCGCACGCCCGTCCGACGACGAATTTCCTCGTCCATCCCCTCGGCCGACCAGCGGGCCACGATGTCGTCCGTCTGCTTTGACATCCACATCAGGGCGTTATAGACGGGACGACCCGTCGCGCGATCCCAGATCATGCAAGTTTCTCGGTGCGTCGTGACACCGACTGCGGCGATTTCGACCGCCGTCGCCCCGACCTTTTCCATGACCAGACTCATGGAGTTCTTCGCGGCCTCCCACAGCGTCGCCGGATCCAGTTCGACCCAGTTCGGCCGGGGGTAGAGCGCTTGAATCGGGGTCGCGGCGTCGCTCACCATATTGCCGTCTTCGTCGATCAGGACAGCGCGAGCACTGCTCGAGCCCTCATCCAATGCCAATACGTATCTTCCAGCCATCAGTTCACGCGCTCCGGTCGGCCGTACCGGTTTCGCTCATGAACGCCCCCCGGCCAGGAACCGCAAGATGTCCGAGCCAGTGCTGGAAACCCGCGATCTCCGCAGCGCGGCGCTGCTCGTCCCAGCCCAATTTCTCACCCAGAATCGCGGCAGCCCGCTGGGCCGCGGCCCAGCCATGATTCGGATCAAAGGCGAGGAGGATGCGACGCGCAAACACGTCTGTCAGGGTCTTCGCGAATTCTTTTTCCACAGCGAAGAGTAGTTCCGCCGCGATCGCATCCGAATTCGGATCAAAGCGTTCGCCCATTTCCGAGTCCGCCCGCACGAGCGCGAGTACCTCTTCGGCCCGGACTCCGTACAGGTTCACCAGTCGCTGCGCCGTGCCGGCACTGACATCGTTCGACTGCAGAAAAGCATCCCGAAATGCGCCATAGTCGGCGATGTCGGCACCGGGGAACATTTGATTCCGGGTCGGTGAAGCAACCTTTAGGCGACCGAGCGCGCGAAGGGCAATGTCCACGACGTCTTCGGAGAGCTGCCGGTAGGTTGTCAGTTTTCCGCTGACCACCGAGTAGAGATTCTTTTGTCCCTCCGCGGAGTGGTCGTGGATGATGTGACTTCGAGGAATCTTCCACTCTGGTACGCCCGGAGCAGATGGTAGCGGTCGCACACCACTGTAGGTATACAAGACATCGTCGATGGTGAGGTGCGCGTTCGGCATGAGGACATTGGCTTCCGCAAGGAGATAGTCCACCTCGGTGACGGTCGCGCGGGCGCTGTCCGGTTCCTCGTTGTACTTGGTGTCGGTGCATCCAATGAGGTATCGGCCCATCCACGGGATAACCAGCACGAGTCGACCGTCGGACTGAGATTCGTAGTAGACCACGTCATGAGGCGCTCCGGCAAAAGGTTCCACAACGATGTGAGTTCCTTTGGAACCGCCGATGAGCGGATCTCTGCCGCTTTGAGAAGGAGCGTCGCTCGGATTGCCCAACACCCAGTCCACCCACGGTCCCGCCGCGTTAATTACGATTGTGCCGAAAAGCTGCGTTGCAGTCTCCGTGCCCGTGTCGGTGATCTCAACGCCGTATGCATGGCGGTCCTTGACGAGGATGTTGGTGACCTCAGTGTGCGTGAGAATGACCGCACCATCCGCCTGAGCGGCAATGGCAAGTTCGACACAGAGTCGCTCGGCGTATTCGACTTGACCGTCGATGAACAAAGCAGCCCCACCGAGCCCCCGTTTTTCCATACCGCTAAAGCGCGCGAGCACCTTGTCGCGCGACAGAATCTGATGGCGGGGAGATTTTTTGTCCCATGACAACACGTCGTACGCAATCATTCCGAGCCGAATGAGCCACGATGGCCGCTTGTTTTTGGAATAGAACGGCATCAATAGTGGTACTGGCTTGACAAGATGCGGAGCGACTCGGAACAGTCGCTCGCGCTCTCTCAGCGATTCCCGCACCAGGGACACTTCACCGTGTTCGAGGTAGCGCAGCCCACCGTGGATGAGACGACCCGACCACGCGGAGACGCCGCTGCAGAAGTCATCCTTCTCGACGATCGCGACCCGCAAGCCCCGGCTGGCTGCGTCGCGCGCGATGCCCAGACCATTGATCCCTGCGCCGATAATAATGACGTCATACGGATTACTCGCTGCGCCTGCGTTATGGACGATCTCGGCTGGCATGATTTCCTCTCAACGGATGAATGAGGTGCATGTTCTCGTGCGGACTACATTGCGGCGGTACTGGATGACGCGGGGCGTGTGGATCAGTCGGTTTCGATGACCGCAATCAGGGTGCGCACTTCGACGTTTTCACCCTCCTGAATGAGAATCTCGGTGAGAGTTCCGGTCGCCGGCGACTCGAGGGTCTCCTCAACCTTCTCGGATTCCACCTCGGCGAGGGCTTCATCCTCGGCGACCCGGTCGCCGACGGCTTTTAGCCATTGCACGATCGTGCCTTCACTCATACCCATGCCCCACTGGGGAAGCAGTACTTCAACTCGTGCCATTTCGATCGTCTTCCGTTCTTCGCTAGTTAGTGCAAGTTAGGAGGAGCTGGCAACGGGGCCAGTAAGTCCAGTGACCCGACGAATCGCGGCGGCAATAGTTTCCCGGGTCGGGTACATCTGCTTTTCCAAAATGGGGCTGAAGGGAATCTGCATATCTGGAGCGGTGACCCGCACGATCGGGGCAAGCAGGGAATCGAACGCCTCTTCGGCGACGAGTGCGCTGATCTCGGCTGCTGCGCCACAGGTTCGGTGTGCGGGTTCCGCAACAACCAAGCGGCCGGTCTTTGCGACCGAGCGCAGAATCGCGTTCCGGTCGAGTGGAACCAGTGTGCGCGGGTCGATGACCTCGACGGACACTCCCTCAAGCGCGAGATCCGCAGCCGCGGCAATCGCCTCGGGAACAGATCCTGAAATCGCGACGACAGTTACATCGCTGCCCTCTTGCACCGTTCGCGCCACACCGAGCGGGATCCAGAATTCTTCCTCACTCACCTCTTCCTTGGTGCCCCAGAGCAGGCAGGCCTCAAAGCTCAAAACGGGGTCGTCCGAGTCGATAGCCGACCGCAGCAGCCCCTTGGCGTCCGTCGGAGTCGCTGGTGCAATGATCTTGAGCCCAGGGACGTTCATGAACATCGGGTACGGACGATCGGAGTGGTGTGCGCCCGTGTTGAGCCCGTAGAACATGGCAGATCTAAAGACCACCGGCATGGATGCTTGACCGCCGAACATGTAGCGGTTCTTCGCGACCTGGTTCACGAACTGGTCCATGGCCATGTACAAGAAGCTCGAGTACGACAAATCTACGATCGGGCGGAGGCCCGTCATCGCTGCCCCGGCGGCGGCACCGACGATGCCCTCCTCGGAAATCGGCGTGTTCCGGATTCGGTTCTTGCCGTAACGCTGCGTGAAGTCGCCCTCGCTCGAGCGTGACTTGCCGCCGCCCATGGTTCCGTAGACGTTTGCTTCGACGTCTTCGCCGATAATGATGACGCGCTCGTCGGCGTCCATCGCCTCGCGCTGGGCCGCACCGATTGCGCCCAAATAGCTCATGACGGTCATGCGGATATTTCCTTGTCTGTGTAGAGGTCATCAAACGCAGCCGACAGCTCGGGGTACGGACTGTTGTCTGAGAACGCAACAGCGGCGTCGACCTCCTCGAGTGCATCCGCCTCAAGGCGGTCGAGCTCGTCAGAAGTGACTCCCTGCATCGCAAGGTGTTCGCGGAAGAGAGCTATGGGGTCGCGAGAGAGCCAATCGGCGCGCTCCTCCGCGTTGCGGTAGTCGGTGGCAAGCCGAAGTCCCTCGGAATGCTCGTTGTAGCGGTAGGTGACAACTTCGACCAGTGACGGTCCATCGCCAGCCCGCGCTCGATCAACCGCGGCCTTGACCGCACCATAGACCGCCAGCACATCCTGGCCATTTGTTACTCGGACGCCTGGCATCCCAAACCCCACGCCACGGTCGGCGATGACGCCTGACGTGACGGTATGTGCTGGTGTGCTGAGGGCATACTGATTGTTTTCGCAGAGAAAAATCATCGGTAGCTTCCACACACCGGCGAGGTTCATCGACTCGTAGAGAACTCCCTGGTTTGCCGCTCCATCCCCGAAGAAAGCCAGCGCAACGCGACCGTTGTCCAGGACCTTGGACGAGAGGGCGGCGCCGGTGGCGATCGGAATGGACGAGCCGACGATTCCCGACTCTCCCAGGCTGCCCACCGAGAAATCTGCGAGGTGGAGCGAACCGCCCTTGCCCTTGCAGACGCCGGTAGCCTTCCCGACTAGCTCAGCCATCAGCGGGCCAAGCGGAGACCCCTTGCCAATCGGGTGACCGTGGCTACGGTGATTGCCAGACATATAGTCGCCATCACGGAGGGCAAACGTCGAACCCACGACTTGAGCCTCTTGCCCGATGCTGGTGTGGACGGTGCCAGGAATGTGACCACGCTTCACCATTTTCGACGCGCGTTCGTCGAACCTGCGGATCCGTAACATGCGTCGCTGGATCTCAATCAGATCTTGCATGGACAAATCGGCCATTGTGTGAGTTCCTTTCATCTGGCCCCTTTGTCAGTCGGCACCAGTGACTCGAAGTAGTTGGCATATCTATTCACTACTGATTGCATCATCATAAATGATCACAGCGGCACAATCCAGGGTTGCAAGAAACCTTTTCCCGCTCGGTTGCCGTGCTCAAAATGCGGGCTTCGATATCGGTCGGTCGGCTTCGGTTCGGTCGCACTCCGCTCGTCCCTCGGAATCTCGCCGTCAGGAAGCGTGAGGCTTCTGATCGTCATCGACCAGTCGCCGGGCTGTGTGAACGTCAGTGATGAGGACGTTCACCCAGCCGCCACGAATTGCTGCCTGGATTGCGTCGAACTTGCGGAGTCCACCAGCAACTCCGACACGACGTTCAATGCCGCGCAACTCATCAACACCGATCCCAAGGACCCGTTCGTTCAGCTCGGACTCGACGAGCCGACCCTCGGCATCAAAGAATCGCATGGCCACGTCACCCACCGCTCCGAGCTCACGCAAGTGCTCCATCTCGACGTCACTTATTGAGTTGCCCGAGCTACGAAGCAGGGGGGACGGGGCTACGCTGCCGATACCGACGAGAACCATCGTTAGGCGTTTCCACTCCGCGACCGTCTCGGCGACACCCGGGTCCTGGTAGAGCGCGTCGCGCCCCGACCGAGTGGCGACAATACCCGGAGTGGGAAGTAGCTTGGCGTTGGCACCAGTCATGTAGGCCATTCGCGCGGTAACGCGCGTCGCCTTCACCTGCACGTCTGGTTTTCCGACACCGCCCATGATTTGCACTACTGTTGCGGCCCGTTGCTTTTTCATCGGCGTCATCGCGTCGACCGCGGACATAAGCGTCTCCGACCACGATGAAATGCCGACCCGATCCTTACCGGTCAAAGACTTCTCCAGATAGCTGGCGGCCGCCCCCCCAAGCACCGAGAGAATGTGCGATTCATCTTCGTCGCTGTCAACGACCAGGATGTTTCTCAATCCATACCGACTTCGTATCTCGTCTTCCAACTCCGGAAAAACCCCTTCGGGCGAGATAACGATCGTCCGGACAATCCCCGATGCGGCGGCGACCTTGAGCCACCGAGAGACACGCGACTGGGACACATTCAGGCGTTCCGCGATGGTCGCTTGACTGAGATTCTGTTCGTGATACATGCGGGCAACCTGCACCACCATCGCGAGAGAATCACGCGATGGCAATACACCGTCAGCTGAGACCACTTCATGTCCTTTGCCTCGTGCGCCCGGCACGCTGCTGGCCGGGCCCCGTTCGGAAACGCGATTCGCCGGGCCGTGGGGAATCTGCGATGTGGTCGAGTATTGCAGGTTGATAAAGAGCCGCGTGACAGCTCGGACAGGCAGGTTCGGCAGTGACGCCGCCGAAGTATTTCATCGAGAATCTGCTCGAGCGCGAGGGGGTCGTGTGCGAAACGGCCACGCAACAGCCCCACGACTGATCTGCCACCGGTGCCGAAAGGGCTCGCCGATCGGGCTGCTCCGATTGCCCGCACCGATTCTTACGCGACGACCACGGTCGTCGCGTCGTTTGTGTTCACGACACACAGAGTGGGCTTCCCCCGCCACGAGCGCAGCGGCGACGATCCTGCTCACCGTAGAGGCGGTGTGCGCGTCTGCGTCTGCGTCCACGTTCGCGTCCGCGTCCTCCACCAGCCCGACGTTGGGGTTGGCCAAGAGACCAGCCTTGAGCGCCCCACCCGACCGCCGAGGCTCTTCTCACCGCGCAGCCGAGCGCGACCGGTCATGGGGAGCTGATCTAAGGTTTTCGCGGCGGCGCTCGTGACGTCACCAGCCGCACCCCGTCCTCGGCAATCTGTGCCGTGACTTCCGTGCGCCGATTGATGATGCCTACGAAGCGTCAGCATTTTCCGACGGCTGCCTCCGCAACGCCACAAAGCTACTGTCCCGACGGACAAGCAAATCGGTAACCCATCGCAGCACTGTGCACGAGCCAGCGGCGGATAAAGCCTCGCAAATACCGGATCGTGACTGGAGCCAGCTCCGAAAACGACCGTGATCCGGCCATCCGGAATCGGCCCCGCCAGGACGACACCTACGTTTACCCGGCGAACGAGAGATCCATGCGCTCCGACGAAACCATGGGTCATTTCATAGTCGAGTTGGATGGAGTCACCAAAGTCTGGCGTGCTTTGAGCGCGCCCGTTGAGCGAATCGCGACATTTTTACGAATAGATTGGCGAGCGCACCTACCCTTATCAGACGCGCTGCTGCGTCCGGGCGACCGGGTCAGTCGCGGCCAGATAGTCCTGGTAGCGACTGACCCGGTGCCTTTGGTGCTAGTTGCCTAGCGCGAACACCGTGTACTTCGCGATGTTGTCCGCGTTGAGGAGGATGCAGTCGAAGGACTGCTTCTCGGTGGCAACGCCGGTCTTGCCGGTCTTGATGTAGGAGTCGGCCTGGTCGACTGCCGCCTTGGCATAGACGGTAACCGGCTGGATGACGCTGTAGGCCAAGGTTCCGGCCTTGATCGCGAGCGCGCCATCTGGGGATCCATCGAAGCTGCCGATCACGAGGGTCTTGCCAGCTTCCTTGAGCGCCGCGATCGCACCGACGGTCATGATGTCGCTACCAGAGATCATTCCCTTGATCTCCGGGTGGGCAGTCAGTAGAGTCTGCATCTTGTCGTGACCCTGCTTGGTGTCCCAGTTGGCGACCTCTTGGCCGACCAGCTTCATGTCCGGGTACTGCGAGAGCACCGACTTGTAACCGTTTGAGCGGGTGGCCGCGTTGTTGTCCGACGGCTTGCCGAGCAGCTCGACATAGTCGCCCTTGCCGCCCATGGCCTTGACGAATTCGGTAGCACCGAGCGCAGCACCCTGGGCATTGTTTGCGACCAACTGGCTCTTCGCAAGGCCCTCCTTGTTGATCTCAGAGTTGACGAGGAATACGGGAATCTTCGCCGCGACAGCCTTCTGGACCGCGCCGATCGATCCGCTGGCGTCAGCCGGGTCCAGGATGATGGCGACTGACTTGTTCGTGATTGCGGTGTCGATCAGGTCACTCTCGGCTTTGGTATCGCCCTTGTGGGCCGAGATAGTGGCCGTGTAGCCGAGTTTCTCGGCCTCTGATTTCGCCGCGTTACCCTCAACGGTCCAATACGGGTTCGATGGATCATTGACGATGATGGTAATGAGACCGCCGGCCTTGGCCGAAGGCGCTCCACTACCCGCCGGTGTGCTGGCTGATGAGCACCCAACCAGCGCCACTAACGTGACGGCGACTGCGAGCGCTGCTGCTGCTTTGCGAAACATGCTGCTTTCCTTTCGAGATGGACCGTCGACTGGCGGTTGTCAGTCGACGCTCTTCGCGTTCGCCCCCGTGACACGTGTCACGGTCTGAGGGGGCGACGAAGTCGGGGGTGTTTCTGTTGGGGCGGTCGCCGTGGCCTTGCGGCCCTTGTATTGCACGGCGTTAAGAAGGACGGCTAGGACGATGACGCCGCCCTTGAAAATCATCTGCCAGTATTCGGAGACGCCGACGAGAACAAGACCGTCGGAGAGGAAGCCAATGACGAAGGCTCCCAACAGGGTTCCCCGAACCGTGCCGCGTCCGCCCATAAGGCTGGCGCCACCAATCACCACAGCCGCGATTGCGGTGAGCTCGAAGGTTTGGCCCGAGGTCGGGTTTGCCGAGGTGAGTTCGGAGGCGATGACCAGTCCGGCAACAGCGGCACACGCGCCGGAGATCACGTAGACCTGGATCTTGACGCGTTTGACGAGAATGCCAGAAAGTTCGGCTGCGCGTTCGTTGCCCCCCGACGCATAGATCCAGCGGCCGAAGACGGTGCGATTGAGCACCCCGCTCGCGGCAATCGCGATCCCCGCCATGATGATGACGCCAAGCGGGACCCCGAGTACCGACTTGAATCCGAGCCACTCGAACCCGGTGTTTCCGAGGCTTGGACTCCCGACCAGGTTCGGATAGGTGAGGCCTCCGGTGATCAACAGTGCCGCACCTCGCACCACATAAAGCATTCCAAGTGTCGCGACAAACGGAGCAACCTTGAACCGGGCGATTAAGACACCGTTAATGAGGCCGATGAAAGCCCCTGTAGCAATCGTGATGATCACCACAACCCACACCGCCGGGAACAGCTTCACTCCCAACCCAGGAACCGCGATGCCCTGCATCAGAGCGCCCGCCACGATACCCGAGATGCCGACCGTCGAGCCGACCGAGAGGTCAATTCCGCCGTTCAAAATAACGAAGAGCATGCCGATCGCGAGGATTGCGAACACGGCGACGTGTTGCGACATCTGCAGAAGGTTTTCGACCGTGAAGTAGTACGGAGACAGGAAGGAGAAGATGACGACGATTGCAATGAGCGCGAAAAACGCGCGCCCCTGCAACAGAATGGCTCGGATATCGAATACGCGACGGCCGCCGGCAGACGCGATCTTCGACTTGGGTTCGATGGATGTACTCATTGAATAATCGATTCCGTTCGCGAACTAAGCAATCACGGCTTCACCGGATGCGGACATGATCTCTTCTTTACTTGCGTCAGCACCAAAAGACGCGACGATGCGTCCTTTGCGCATCACGATGGTCCGGTGCGCAATTGTCAGGCACTCGCCGACCTCTGACGTCGAGTACAAAATCGCAAGGCCGCGGCTGGCAAGATCGGCCAGGAGCCCGAACACCTCGGCTTTTGCGCCCACGTCGATTCCGCGGCTCGGCTCGTCGAGAAGGATGACCTTGGGCGAGGTCGCCAGCATTTTGCCGATCACGACCTTTTGCTGGTTCCCACCGCTGAGCGTTCCGATCATCGCGGCCACACCGCTCGCTTTCACATGGACGTTGTCAATTTGCGTCTTGACCAACCGATTTTCCAGCGAGCGCGAGAGGAATGTCCTTTTCACCAGCGAACCGAGGCTCGCCAGCGACAGGTTGTGCCCGACGCTCATCGTTTGCACGAGTCCGTCAAGTTGCCTGTCCTCAGGGACAAGCACGAGGCCTCTTTTGATGCGATCGGCGATCGACAGCTTTGCGACGTCGTATTCATTGATGACGACACGGCCGGCGGCGAGCGGAACTCGTCCCGCCACTGCTTCGAGCAGCTCGGTTCGCCCGGCGCCCATCAGTCCGTAGATGCAGACGATTTCACCAGCCCGAAGGTCGATGGAGACCTTGTCCACGAGTAGTCGTCCCGTCACCACTTCGTCGGCGACGCTGACACCGTCGAGCGACAAAGCAATGTCCCCGAACTCATACCCGGTCGGAGGCTTGCCGAGGTCGAAGTTCCGGCCGACCATGTTGGCCACAATCCACGTGAGGTCGATGAGCTTTGCGTCACTGGTGGCCGCGATTTCACCATCCCGAAGTACCACGGCGTAGTCCGTTATCCGCAGCGCTTCTTCGAGGTGGTGCGAAATGTAGACGATGGACACCCCCGCCGCAGTCAGCTCATTAATCACCCTGAACAACACCGCGACCTCCACCGCGCTGAGAGCAGATGTTGGTTCATCCATGATCAGGATTCGGGAATTGACAGATAGTGCCCTGGCGATTTCAACGATTTGCTGCTGACCCAGCCGGAGCTCGGAGACGAGGGTCCGCGGGTCGATCGACTCCTCGAGACTCTCCATCAGCGCCCGAACGGCGGCGTCTTCAGCCGGGTAGTCAACGGTGCCGAGCTGAGTCGTTAATTCACGCCCCATGAAGACGTTGTCTCGAACACTGAGATTCGCGCAGAGACTCAACTCCTGGTGGATGATCGAAATTCCGAGGTCGCGCGCTGCCACCGTCGTCGGGATTTCGGCTACTTCGCCTTCGACCTTCAGCTCGCCGGAAGTGGGGGTCTCCACGCCGGACAGAATCTTCATGAGCGTGGACTTGCCTGCCCCGTTCTCCCCGAAGAGCGTCGTCACTTTGCCACGAACGATGTCAAAATTGACGCCTTTCAATGCGTGGACTCCGCCGTACCGCTTGACGATCGAACGCGCACTCAGGACGATGTCTTCGTCTGGCGCCACCTAGCTCACCTCAATCTGGACGGGAGTGAGGAGGAACGAAGCGGGGTTGATCAGCTGGAAAGAACCGATAATT
>JAYTXO010000185.1:0-3273 GCA_043742905.1 Microbacteriaceae bacterium
AACGAGCCAGACCGGAACCCCAGTTTCGAGCGATAGCCATTCGCTCACCGCCGGAAACGACGGCGTGACCGCACTGCACGACCGTTACCTGGTCGAGAAGCTTGCCCAATTCAACCGGGAGCGCATCCCGGAGCGAATCGTGCACGCCAAGGGCGGTGGAGCCTTCGGAACCTTTACTGTGACGGGAGACGTGTCGGCATACACCAAGGCCGCGGTCTTCCAGCCGGGTGCGACGACCGATACGCTCCAGCGCTTCTCGAGCGTTGCGGGCGAGCAGGGCAGCCCCGACACCTGGCGCGACGTGCGCGGCTTCTCGGTGAAGTTCTACACGACGGAGGGCAACTACGACATCGTCGGAAACAACACCCCGGTGTTCTTCATCCGCGACGGGCTCAAGTTTCCCGACTTCATCCACTCCCAGAAGCGCCTGCCGGGCTCTGGCCTGCGCGATGCCGATATGCAGTGGGACTTCTGGACCCTCTCGCCGGAGTCCGCTCACCAGGTGACCTACCTCATGGGAGACCGCGGTCTGCCACGGTCCTGGCGGGAGATGCCTGGCTTCGGCTCGCACACCTACCAGTGGATCAACGCGGCGGGCGAGCGATTCTGGGTCAAGTACCACTTCACCTCGAACCAGGGCAACGTTGAGATGGGCGGAGCCGAGGCCGAACTCATCGCCGGAGCGGATGCCGACTACTACCGTCGCGACCTCCATGACGCGATCGAGGCGGGCGATTTCCCCTCGTGGGACGTTCACGTGCAGGTGATGCCGTACGAGGAGGCGAAGACCTACCGTTTCAACCCCTTCGACCTCACCAAGGTCTGGCCGAAGGCGGACTATCCGCTGATCATGGTCGGCACCCACAAGCTCGACCGCAACCCGGAGAACTTCTTCGCGCAGATCGAGCAGGCCGCGTTTTCTCCAGCCAACACCGTGCCCGGCATCAGCATAAGCCCAGACAAGATGCTGATGGCCCGCGTCTTCTCCTACCCCGATGCCCAGCGCTATCGTGTCGGCACCAACTACAACGAGATCCCGGTGAATGCCCCGAAGGCGACCGTGAACAGCTACACCCAGGATGGCGCCGCGCGGCATGGATTCAAGCCGGCATCCGCTCCCGTCTACGCCCCGAACTCGTTCGGTGGACCCGTGGCGGATGCTGCGGCAGCCGGCGAGGGCACCTGGGAGAGCGATGGTGAGCTGGTTTACGCCGCCTCCAGCCTGCATGCCGAAGACGACGACTTCGGCCAGGCCGGCACGCTCTATCGGGATGTTTACGACGATGCCGCCAAGCAGCGGTTCCTCCAGACGCTGACCGGTGCGGTCGGCGGCGTGCAGAGCGCCGTGATCAAGGAACGCGCAATCCAGTACTGGACGAACGTGGATACCTCCCTCGGTGCGCTCTTGCGCGCCGAGCTGGCCGTACCGAGTGACACCGCGAACGAGCCTGCGGAACCCGTGGGCGTCGGCAGCAAGTAACTCGCGTCACGAACGCCCGGTCGCTGAAGCGGCCGGGCGTTCTGCGTTTTCGTGAGAGGCGGACAAGCGACAGCGACAGGGTTACAGCCGGCCGGCCGCTTTCAGCGCGATGTAGCGGTCGGCGAGGGCCGGCGGGAGGTCCGCGGGGGCGCCGGTGACGACATCCGCCCCCAGCTGCCGGATGGCGGCCGAGACGCGTGTGGTGTCGAGCATGGCGCGCTCGGCGGCAGCGGCGCGGTAGACGTCGTCCCGATCGCCGCGCTCGAGTGAAGCCGACAGCACCGAAGGGTCGGTCACGGAGGACACGACGACAGTGTGCTTGCGGGTAAGCTGCGGAAGCATCCCGAGCAGGCCGCGGGAACTGCCGGCCGCATCGATCGAGGTCATGAGCACGACGAGCGCGTGCTGGCTGGTCACCGAGCGCACGAGCGATGGCACCGCCGACCAATCCATCTCGATGAGTTCGGGATCGATCGGCGCCATCACGGTGACCATTCGTGAGAGCAGCTCCGGCCCGCTCGCCCCTTGGATTCGTCCGCGAACCCGACGATCGAAGACCACGACGTCCACCCGATCGCCGGCCCGGGTCGCAAGCGCCGCGAGCAGAAGCGATGCCTCGAACGCCGTGTCGATGCGCGGCTCATTGGCGATGCGGGCCGCAGAGGTGCGTCCACTGTCGATCACGATCACGACTCGACGATCGCGCTCGGGTCGCCAGGTGCGCACGACAAGGTCGCTGCGCCGGGCAGTGGCGCGCCAGTCGATCGAGCGTACGTCGTCGCCGCGCACATACTCGCGCAGGCTGTCGAATTCTGTGCCCTGTCCACGGATCATCACGCTGGTGCGCCCATCGAGTTCGCGCAGTCTCGCGAGCCGCGACGGCAGGTGCTTGCGCGAGTTGAAGGGCGGAAGCACCGTGATGGCGCCGGGAAGGTCGATGGTCGCCTGTCGGGCGAGGAGCCCGAGCGGTCCGAACGACCGCACCGTCACCTGCGCCGCTCGCCGTTCACCGCGCCGGAACGGGGTGAGCGATGTCTCGATCCGTCGTCGCTCTCCCACCGGTAGCACCAGCCGCGCCCGGGTCGGTGACGCGCCGGCGGAGGGCTGCCAGCCATCCCGCACCATGCCGCGAATCGTGCGTCGACCCACGTTGGTGAGCAGCAGGGCGGATGCCACGGTTTCGCCGAGCCTCACGCGGTCGGGCAGCTCCCGCTCCAGTCGCAGTTGCCGAGGCGAGCCCGCCAGCAGCAGGTCGAGCATCGCTACGAGGGCCGCGAACAGGAGCCAGATACCCAGCAAGTCGGGCTGGTCGAGCAGGATGATCGGCACGATGCCGAGCGCGACGAGCAGTACGAACCGCCCCGACCATGCCATCAGTAGCCGCCGCTCATCTAGATCGGCACCTGTACCTGGCTGAGGATCGAGCGCAGGATCGCGTCCGGTGCCACGCCTTCGAGCTCCGCCTCTGGTCGCAGCTGGATGCGGTGCCGCCAGACCGGCAGCACCATCGCCTGCACATGGTCTGGCGTGATCGAGTCGAATCCATTGAGCCAGGCCCACGCCTTCGCGGCCGAGAGCAGTGCGGTCGTTCCGCGCGGACTCACTCCGAGCTTCACGCTCGGACTCTGGCGCGTTCCCCGGGCGAGGTCCACGATGTAGGCGAGCAGGTCGGGCGATGCTCGCACCCGTCCAACCTCCTCCTGCGCGGCGGCGAGCTGCGCGGCATCCAGCACCGCAGTGACGCCCGCGGCCTCGAGATTACGGGGATTGAAACCGGCGGCACTGCGAGTGAG
>JAYTXO010000186.1:0-1949 GCA_043742905.1 Microbacteriaceae bacterium
GGTCCTCCGCCTCGGTGCTGCTGCAAGGCAGGCTGAGGTTGTTCACACCTTCCGAGAACAAAGGACCACTCACATGTCGAAGTCTCACATGGACGCGCCTGTTTCGGGTGCGAAGCTGTTGTTGTTGCCTGATGTTGGCCGGGTCGCGATGTCGTCGGCGGGCCTGCCTGACGCGGTGGCCGGAGTCGTGCAGATCCAGATGGATGTGTTCGCGGCGAAGATGCAGGAGGGCTTGTTGGCCGCCGCGACGGCGGTGGGGTTGGCGGTGCTCGATGAGATGCAGCGCGTCGAGATCGAGGCGGTCGCGGGCCCGAAGGGCAAGCACAACCCGGCACGGATCGCGGTGCGGCACGGCACCGAGGAGTCGACCCTGCCGATGGGCGGCCGGCGGGTCGCCGCGAAACGCCACCGTGTCCGCGCGGTCGACGGGAGCGGCGAGTTGGCGCTGCAGTCGTGGTCGACGTTGGCGAACACTGATGTCCTCAACGAGTACACCGTCGCCGCGGTGCTCGCCGGGGTATCGACCCGCGACTACGCCGAGGTGTTGGAACCGACCGGGACGGCGGGGTCCTCGACGTCGAAGTCGGCGGTCTCGCGCCGGTTCATCGACGCGACCGCGAAACGCCTCGAGGAGTTCCGGTCCCGCCCGCTCGGGGACCGACGCTGGCTGGTGGTCTACATCGACGGGTTCGGCTTCGCGGACGAGTTGATGCTCGGCGCGCTCGGGGTCGACGCCGCGGGGAACAAGGTGCCGTTGAGTGTGCGGCACGGCACGACGGAGAACGGAGCGGTGTGCCGCGAACTGCTCAACGATCTCGAACGCCGCGGGTTCGACCCATCCGCCGGGGTGCTCTTCGTCGTCGATGGCGGCACCGCTATCGGCTCCGCGATCCGCAAGAAGTGGGGTGAATGCGCCCTGATCCAACGGTGCCGGGCGCACAAGGCGCGCAACGTGACCGACCTCGTCCCGCTCGGCGAGCGGACCCGGGTGCACACCGCGTTGTTCGCGGCGTGGGCCCAGCCCGATGCCGGCGAGGCCCGCAAAGCGCTGCGCGCCCTGGCGGCGAAGCTCGACCGGACCCATCCTGACGCGGCGGCGAGTCTGCGCGAAGGGCTCGAGGACACGATCACGGTCAACCGGCTCGGCGTGACCGGCACGTTGCTCAAGACGTTGGCGACGACGAACCCGATGGAGTCCACCGTTGACATCGTGAAGGTCCATGCCCGCAACGTGAAACGGTGGATGCCGGGCAACATGCGCCTGCGCTGGGCCGCCGCGGGGATGCTCGAAGCGGAACGCCAGTACCGCCGGGTCAAAGGCTTCCGCCAACTCGACGCGTTGGCCCGTCACCTTGAGGCGGCCGTCGCCTCGGGACGCACTGCGGTGTCGACCGCGGCCTGACCCGGCGGTCAGAGCGGCAGCGGCGGTTCCGTCCACCCCTTCCCGGTCGAGGGGTCATACCGGGCGTGACGGAACCGCCGGTGCGCCGCCTGCGCGGAAACACCCACCACCGCGGCGATCTCCGCCCACGTCGCGCCCCACCGAGCGCACCGCGCGACCAGCGCCACCCGTTCCGCTTCAAGCCGGTTGAGCTCCGCCTGGACCTCACCGAGGCGGGCCAACGCCGCCATCCTGCGCTTGCTCTCGTTTCCCATACCCACCGAACCTATCAACACATGTTGATAGAGGCCAACGCGTCAGCGCCGTCCAACGGACCGCACCGACTTCGACAACGCCGCGCAGCATCGACCCATCGGGCCCTGTCACACCCGCTGTGTATCCTCATCCCAGAGGGTCGCCCACCCCAAGTTCCACGGAGACCGGGGCAACCTCCGGGGTAGACGCCGGGGGCCCAGTGGCTGCGGGCTGGAGGGTGCGGTGGATGGGGTCCGCGTGATGCGCACGGGCCGCGACCAAGGTTCCGGGTTCTCTACGCCTGGATCCTCGG
>JAYTXO010000187.1:0-15536 GCA_043742905.1 Microbacteriaceae bacterium
ACGAACTCGCCGCGGTCGCCGAAAGCGCAGCCCGTCACCGGGTCACGGTGATCAGCGATGAGATCCACAGCCCGCTGGTCTTCCCAGGCGAGACCTTCACGCCGTTTCTGACCGTCTCGGATTCCGCCCGCGAGTGGGGCATCACCGTCGCGTCGGCGAGCAAGGGCTTCAATCTCGCGGGATTCAAGTGCGCGGTGATGGTCGCGGAGTCGGAGCGCGGCGTCGCCGTCCTCGACGCCATGAGCTTCGAGGTCGGAGCGCGCACCAGCATTCTGGGGCTGCACGCGAGCGTCGCGGCATTCCGGGATGACCACGAGTGGCTCGCCGGGGTGATCGCCGCCATCCAGGAGTCCAGTGCGCTTCTGACCGAACTGCTCGCCACGAGGCTGCCCGGGGTCGGCCACCGGCCACCACGCGCCGGCTACCTCGCCTGGATCGACCTGCGCAGGCTCGAATGGGGCGACGATCCGGCCGCGAAGATTCTCGCGGAGGCAAAGGTCGCTCTCAACCCGGGGCTCACTTTCGGGCCCGGCGGCGCTGGCTTCGCCCGGCTCAACCTGGCGTGCTCACCCGAAGTGCTGACCGAGGCGATCCAGCGGATCGCGGCGCTGCGCTGACCCCTGTTTCTCCGGAGTTTCCGTGGTCGCCCGCCAGAAGAGCCCAACAAATCATTGAGAACTGAGCCAAGGACTCCGGAGAAACGAGTCTGGACTGCGGAGAAATATAGTTCGCGGCCGATGATCACTGCCGGCAGCTACCGCGAGTAGTTCGGCGCCTCGACGGTCATCTGGATGTCGTGGGGGTGCGACTCCTTGAGTCCGGCCGGGGTAATGCGAACGAACTTGCCGTGCTGCTTGAGCTCGGAGATCGTTCGGGCACCGACGTAAAACATTGACTGCCGCAGCCCGCCGACCAGCTGGTAAACCGTCGTGGCGAGATTGCCACGGTACGGCACCCGACCCTCGATGCCCTCGGGGATGAGTTGCGCATCCGACGGCACGTCCGCCTGAAAGTACCGGTCGCGGGAGTACGACGTCTTCTTGCCGCGGTCGCTGAGTGCGCCGAGCGATCCCATACCTCGGTAGTTCTTGAACTGCTTGCCGTTGCTGTAGACCAGGTCGCCCGGGCTCTCGTCCGTGCCGGCCAGCAGCGAGCCGAGCATGACGGTGTCCGCCCCGGCGACGAGCGCCTTGGCGATGTCGCCCGAGTACTGCAGTCCTCCGTCGGCAATCACCGGGATTCCGGTCTCGCGCGCGGCAAGCGACGCCTCGTAGACCGCGGTGACCTGGGGAACACCGACGCCCGCGACGACCCGGGTGGTACAGATGGAGCCGGGACCCACGCCGACTTTGATGGCGTCGGCTCCGGCGTCAACGAGCGCCTGCGCGCCGCTGCGGGTCGCCACGTTGCCACCGATGATGTCGATCGCCGCGAACGCGGAGTCGGCCTTCAGCCGGCGGATGATGTCGAGCACGCCCTTCGAGTCACCGTTCGCAGTGTCGACGACGATAACGTCCACACTGGCGTCGAGCAGCGCACCCGCGCGGTCCCAGGCGTCGCCGAAGAAGCCGATCGCCGCTCCGACGCGGAGTCGACCTGCCTCGTCTTTCGTGGCGTTCGGATACTTCTCGGTCTTCTCGAAGTCCTTAACAGTGATCAGTCCGCTCAGGCGCCCCTGCGGATCAACGAGCGGGAGCTTCTCGATCTTGTACTGCGCGAAGATCGCGACTGCATCATCCGGATCGATGCCCATCGGCGCCGTGATCAGGGGCGCCTTCGTCATGACGTCGCGCACGAGAGTCGTCGACTTCTCGAACGGTGAGACGAAACGCATGTCGCGATTGGTGATGATGCCGATTAGCGTGCCGTCGCCTTCCACGACCGGGAGGCCCGAGACGCGGAACTGCCCGCAAATCGCGTCGACCTCGGCCACGGTGGCATCGGGAGTGGTGGTCACCGGGTTCGAGATCATGCCGGACTCGCTGCGCTTCACCTTGTCGACGTGCATCGCCTGGTCCTCGATGGAGAGGTTGCGGTGCAGCACTCCCAGTCCGCCCTGGCGTGCCATGGCGATGGCCATCCGGGACTCGGTGACCGTGTCCATTGCCGAGGAGACCAGCGGAGCGCTCAGCATGATTCGCCGGGTGAGTCTCGAGGAGGTGTCCGCCTCGCTCGGGATGACGTCGGTGTGACCCGGGAGGAGCATTACGTCGTCATAGGTGAGTCCGACGAAACCGAAGGGATCTGGCTGGTCCATGCTGTCCTCAGGGTCGCGCGGGTAGGTGCCGGCTGCGGCGGTGAAGCGCGGTATTCCTATGTTAACGGGACGATGGGCATGGCGTTCCTAGGACGCGTCAACGTCCTCCGCGAGGGTGCCGAGGTAGAGTTCGATCACCTTGGGGTCCTTAGCGAGTTCGCGGCCAGTGCCGGTGTACGAGTTCTTCCCTTGATCAAGCACGTAGCCTCGATCGCAGATCTGCAGGCAGCGTCGCGCATTTTGCTCAACCATGATGACCGTCACGCCGGTCATGTTGATCTTGCGCGTGCGGATGAAAGTCTCGTCCTGGCGAACCGGCGAGAGACCCGCCGACGGCTCATCGAGGAGGAGCACGCTCGGCTCCATCATCAGTGCACGGGCCATCGCCAGAGACTGCCGCTCGCCGCCGGACAGGCTGCCAGCGCGCTGGCGCCGACGTTGCCCAAGCACCGGGAAAAGTTCATACATCGCTTCCAGCCGCTCCGACAGCCGACGAGGCCTCAGGAAGAGGCCCATCTGCAGGTTCTCCTCGATCGTGAGCGAGGGGAAGACGTTGTTGGTCTGCGGCACGAAGCCGACGCCCGTCTGCACCAGCTTGTTTGCCTTGAGGTTCGTGATGTCCTCACCGCCCAGCATGACCTTGCCCGAACGGACCGGAACCAGGCCGAACAGCGCTTTGAGCAACGTCGACTTGCCGGCGCCGTTGGGGCCAATGATCCCGACCAACTCGCCGGGGTATGCGATCAAGTTGCAGCCGTGCAGAATGTCGATGCCCGGTAGGTAGCCCGCAATCACCTCATCCGCGCTGACCAGTGGTTTTCCCGTTCCGGTGTAGACGACCATCAGTTCTCGTCCCCTTCCTGGGCACGCACCGCGTCCCCGTAGGCCTCGATGGCCTCCTGCTCCTTGCTTAGCTCGGTGTCCTCCGCGGCGATCGCCTGATCGAAGTCCTCGTCTAGCACGGAGTCGTCACCCAGGTCCTGGTCGTGGTGCGAGCCGAGGTACGCGTCGATCACGGCCTGGTTCTGCATGACGCTGCCGGGCTGACCCTCCGCCACGAGCTTGCCCTCCGCCATCACGACCACCCAGTCGGAGATGAAGCGCACCATGTGCATGTCGTGCTCGACAAACAGCACGGTGGTGCCTCGATCACGCAGGTCCTGGATGTGCCCGAGAAGCGACTGCGTGAGCGCCGGGTTCACGCCAGCCATCGGCTCGTCGAGCATGATCATCGTCGGGTCGCTCATCAGTGCCCGGGCCATCTCGAGCAGCTTGCGCTGGCCGCCGGAAAGGCTGCCGGCGTAGTCGTCCTTCTTCTCAAAGAGCTTGAAGCGGGCGAGAAGGTCGTCCGCCTTGGCGCGAATAATCTTCTCCTTGCCGCGCCAGAGCGGCCAGATCGCGGACCGGCTGAGCCTCTCGCCCGTCTGTTCCTGCGATCCCAGCAGCATGTTGTCCATCACGGTCATCGCCGAAAGGGCCTTCGTGAGCTGGAAAGTGCGCACCATTCCCTCGCGCGCCACCCGGTACGCACTCGTCGACGCGAGCGACCGACCCTGGAACACCCAATGGGGCTTCGCGCCGCCCCCCTGCGGCTTGTCCGGGATGTCGAAACCGGTGAGCAGGTTGAAGAAGGTGGTCTTGCCCGCGCCGTTCGGACCGATCAACGCCGTGATGGAGCCCCGCTGGACCTCCAGGTGGTCGACCTCAACTGCCACGATCCCGCCGAAGCGGCGCGTGATGCGATCTACCGTCAGGATCGGGTTCGGCTTGGCCGAGCCCGGCAACTCGTCAACCTTGCCGAGCTTCACCCGCAGGGCGGCCCGGTCGTAGTCGTAGTCGTCGTCGTTGTCAGTCACCGAACGCCAACTCCTTCTTGTTCCCCAGAATTCCCTGCGGTCTGAAGATCACCAACAGCATGAGGCCGACTCCAACAAAAATCCAGGTGATCTGTGGGATCTGCTGCTGGCTCAGGACTCCTGCAGGCACCCAGAATCCGATGGTGTCACGCAGGAAGACCAGCAAGAGCCAGTACAGGAACGTTCCCAGCAAAGGACCGAACACCGTCGCCGCGCCACCGAGGAGCAGACAGGTGTACAACTCGAAGGTCAGGGTACGCCCCATCGAATCCGCCGAAACCGAGGTCGCCAAGACATTGACGATTCCAGCGACTGCCCCAAACAGGCCGCCGATCACGAGGCTCTGCGTCTTGTAGACGGTCACGTTCTTGCCGAGGCTGCGAACGGCATCCTCGTCCTCGCGGATGCCACGAAGCACGCGACCCCACGGGCTGCGAACCAACAAGAACGAGACGACGATGGATATCGCGACCAGGCTCCACGCAACGATACGCAGCCACCAACTGTCACCCCCACTCAGCGGATAGTTGTAAGGCCCGAGCTGAAACAGGCCGTTCTGCGCGAACGGTGACAGGGCCGAGAACGGCTTGGAGAATGCGGAACCCGGGATGCCGAAGGTGCCGCCGGTGAACGGGGCGAGAAGTTGGTTGTCGCCCAGCAAGCGGAGGATCTCTGCGGCGGCGATCGTCACGATCGCCAAATAGTCGCCGCGCAGCTTGAGCGTCGGAAGTCCCAGCACTAAGGCGAAGAGAACCGCTGCCACAAGAGCAACGACGACCCCTAACCAGAAGTTCTGGGTGAACCGGACGGTAATCGCAAACCCGTACGCACCGATGAGCACGAATCCCGCTTGACCGATATTGAGCAGACCGGTGAAGCCGAAATGTATGTTGAGGCCGATGGCCGCGATGACGTAAGACGCCGTGATTACCGAGAGGGCGGTGGACCCGAAGTCCGTGAACAAGGTGCTGAAGTAGAAGCCGACGTCCATGTGCGTTCTCAGCCAACCCTCTCCTTGCGACCCAGGATGCCCTGGGGCCGCACCAACAAGACCACGATCAGAATGACGAGCCCCGTGGCGTATTTGAGGTCCTGGGGAATGAAGAGCGTGCTGACGTTAGCCACCACTCCAATGATCAAAGAACCAACGAGCGCGCCAAAAGCGGTCCCGATTCCGCCGAGCGTGACGGCCGCAAAAATGAGGAGCAGTAGTTGCGCACCTGTCAACCAGTACACACCACCATTCACGAGCGCGTAGAGGACGCCGGAGAGACCAGCCAAACCTGTGGAGACGATCCAGACGATTCTGATCACCCGCTCGACATCGATGCCGGATGCGGCGGCCAGAGCGCGGTTGTCGGCGACCGCTCGCGTTGCCCGCCCGAGCCGACTGAACGTGAGAGCCAGTCCCACGAGGGCGAGCACGATGATCGACACGAGCATCGACCAGTAGGCCGTCGGCGTGATGTTCAGCGGCCCGGTGTTCAGCTCGAGGTCGGTGGCGACCGGGTAGACCCGCGCGCCGAAGATCAGTTGGAAGGTGTACTCAAGCGCGAGCGACAACCCAATCGTGACGACCAGTAGTTGGGTCAGCCCGAGTCCACGTTTGCGAAGCGGACCCCAGATCAGTTTGTCCTGAAGGTACCCAGACAGCGCAGTCAGGGCGATCACGATCACCGCGGAGACGATGATGTTGAGTCCGAGTTGGACCGCGAAGACGTACGCGAGGAAACCGCCGAGCGTGATCTGCTCGGAATGCGCAAAGTTGGAGAGCCCGGTCGTCCCGTAGATCAACGAGAGCCCGATCGCGGCGAGGGCGAGCAGAAGGCCAAGAAGTAAGCCCTGGGAGAACTGTTGGCCCAGGAGCGCCCAGAACGAGACGGGACCGGACGCGTGCGACGTCGAACCCTTCGCGTGCCCGTTCAGGGCGAACCCGGCCGGGGTGATGTTGCTCAGGTCGACGGTGACCGTCAAGGTTGCCGTCTTCGGGGTGACCCCGGATGGGAGCGAAGACGGGTCGAGGGCCACGCGGTAGGCACCCGCCTCTTTCACTTCGAAAAAGAAGGACCCATCCTTCGCCGTCTTGGTGCTCCCGGTAGCCGCCGATGGCGACGTCACGGTGATTTTCACCCCGGCGACTGGGTTCCGATTGTCGTCGATGACCTTGCCCTGCAAGCATCCAGTTGTCGCATCAGCGACGCAACTCGTGCCGCTCGTAATCGGGTCAGCGGCCGAGGCCGGCCCGGCCACCAACAGGCCGAGGGCGCTTGCCGCGACGATGACGGTCGCGGTAGCGAAGCGACCCCAGCGTCGCCTTACGTGAAGCATAAAAGACCTTCCGTGAGTGAAGAGGCGGGTGCCGGCCGCAACGACCGGCACCCGCCTGGCGCTTCGATGTGCTACTTGCTGATCGTCGCCTTCACTCCGGTGAGGAACTTGGCGGCGGTGTTCTTGCCACTGGCCTCGTAGATTCCGACATACGCCGTCGACGGGTTGTGCTTGGCGTTCAGCGGGCCGATCGATGAGGGGCCCTGGTACCAAATGTCGGTCTTCCCACCCGTGATCAGCTTCAGGCAGTCCGCGTATGACTTGCAGACGGTGCCACCAGTAGTGCCCGTGATCGGCAGGATGAACGGCTCGATCGACGCCGAGTCGTTCTTCTTGGCGAGGTCGGCGGCCAGCGCCAGCGTGATCACGGCATCGTAGGACTCGGGGCCATAGTTGAAGATGCCGCCGAGACCGGTGCCTTTGCCATCGTTCGCCTTGTACCAGGCGTCGAGCTTGTTCTTGAATGTCTTGTCGGCGTCGACACCCTGCTGGGTTCCCTTTGCGCCCGTCAGGTCCGGCACGCCAGCCGTCTTCGAGTAGTCACTCAGGTTGCCGTCAACAAAGTACAGCTTCGATCCCGCGAATCCGGCCGAACCGATCGCCGGGAGGATCTGCGAAGTCTGGTCGAAGGCGATGATCGCGATGACATCCGGCTTGGTAGCGAGGACATTGTTCACGATGGTGCCGAACGACGTCTCAGTCGACGGGAACTCCTGGCCAGCCGAACCGTAGACCACCGAGCCGCCGCCGGCCTTCAGGCTCGAGGCCAGCGTGTCGCGAAGGTTGATGCCGTATGCGTCGTTGAAGACCAAGATGCCGACCTTCGCGGCGGGCACATCCGTCAGGATCTGCTTTGCGAGGGCGTCACCCTCGGCGGCATTAGGAGCCACGTTGCGGAAGAAGTGAGCCTCTCCGGCCAGCGCGTCATCGGTCGCAGCCGGCGTGAACACGATCGTGCCGGTCGGCTGCGTAACAGGAAGGATGTTGTGCGTCACGCTCGAGGACTCGGGACCGACAATCGCCGAGGGTTTGGCCTGCATCAGAGCCTTGACGTTCGAGTCCCCGATGGCCTTGTGGTCACCATCGCTCGAGTCCTGCGAGATGATGCAGGCCTTCTTGCCGTTGACGCCACCGGCGGCGTTGATGTCGGACAACGCCGCGCCGGCACCGGCGACGGCCGGGGGTGCGAGGAACGACAGGGATCCGGTCAGCGGCAGGTACGAGCCGAGCGCGAAGACCGAGGAAGAATCCTCGCCCGAGCCGCAAGATGCGACCGCAGGCAGCGCCTTGTCACCCGCGGACGAGGTGGTCGGCGTGGACGGCGTCGAAGCGCAGCCGGCGACGATCAGCGCGAAGGCGACCGCCCCGACGATCCCGGCCGAAACGCGCCGGGTGGGGGTAGAGAGTTTCACTGTGATGACCCTTTCTGATGCACGAAGAGGAAGCCACTGCAAAAGCAGACTTCTCACTGGGATGACCCTAGACCCTGGCTTGTTACAGGTGGGTCACGAGATGTTTCCACCGCGTATCCACTTCGGTATGACAACCTTCTCAGCGGGTTTCGTCCATGTAATCCCGCGTCGACTGAGGACCAGAATGCGTTCCGAACGGAAAATTCGTTACATTCCGTTATCGCCCGGACGGCCTTCGCCTCAGCCCGTCGTGCTTCCCGTACGGGTAAAGGTGCCCCCGGCGCCGTAGCTGTAGATCCCGTAGCTGGCGGAGCTTAGATCTCCTGCACCGTCTAGATTCAGCGAGCCGCTGACCCCGTCGTAGTCGATGTCGGGCTCCGTCTTCAGCACGTCGAGGCACTCGGCGTAGCTCGTGCACTTGATGCCCCCGACGGATGCCGCCCGCAGCTGGGCGGCCACGCGCATCCCAGCATCGTCACGGGCCAGCGTCGCGGCGAGAGCCACCAGGATCGTCGCGTCGTAGGCCTCTGGCGCGTACTGGAAGTTCGGAACGGTGGAATCTGCCGCCTTCACCTTGGCCTGAAAGGCGGCGCTGGCGGCCGCTCCCTCAAGCAGGCCGCTCACGCCGGTGAGTGTGTTGGCGGGGAGCGCCTGCGAATAGTCGGCGAGATTCTGACTCGTCAGCCAGAGCTTGGCGCCACCGAATCCTGCCGCCACGAGTTGCGTAATCATGGCTATGGTCTGCGCGCCGTTGTCAGGAGTGTCAAGCACCACGGCGTCCGGGGTGGCCGCCTTCACCCGCGTGGCGACGGCTCCGGCATCGGATGAGGCAGTGAGCGTGACGTTCGCCACCAAGCTGCCACCGTGGGCGAGCAGGGTGTCGCTCAACGGCTGCACGATAGATTGCCCGATCTGGTCACTCGAAGCGACCACGGCGACCTTGAGCTGCTTCTTCGAGGGCAACAGGGTGCCCAGTGCGACGCCCTGCTGAGCCGTCGACGGGATGGTGCGAAAAAAGATGTTGCCAGTGTCGAGGGTGGTCAACTGCGGGTAGGTCGCCGATGGTGAGACCATCGGGATGCGCGCGCGCTCAGCCGCGCTGAGCAGGCGCTGGGCGAGCACCGAGGACGAGGGGCCAATGATGACGTCGACCTTCTTCTTCTGAAAGTCGGCCAGCGAGGCTTCCGCCGTCTGCGTGCCTGCATCGCCAGAGTCGTCGCTGACCAGTTCGACCGGTTTACCGTTGACGCCCCCTGCCGCGTTGATCTCGGCAATCGCGGTCTTGACGCCGGCGAGCTCTGGGCCGCCCAGGAACGCGGTACTCCCCGTCGTCGGGAACAGCGTCCCGATCCGCAGGATCCCGTCGCCGAGTGGCACCTGGGTGTGGCTAGAGCTGGGAGTCGGGTTCGACTGCGTCGGCTGCGTCGTGCACGCGGTCAACGTGGTGACCGAGGCGAGCGTGGCGAGCGTGGCGAGCAGCACCGTTCGGGCTCGGGTGGCGGCGCGCGGCATCCGGGATCCTTTCGAGTTTCGAGTCGAACCCTAACCCGCGCTCAGACGAGCGCGCGGGAGGCGCGTCGCCCGGTGCGAGCGGCACGCACCAGGTCGAACGCGAGCACGACCAACGCGACCCAGACCAGCACGAAACCGACCCAGCGCGTCGTTGACATCGCTTCGCCCAGAAACGCCACCCCGAAGATGAACTGCAGTACGGGCGTGAGGTACTGGGTGAGTCCGATCGCGAACAGCGGCAACCGAGCCGCAGCAGCAGCGAAGAACAGCAACGGCAGCCCGGTTGCGACGCCGACAAGCACTATCAGGATGATGTGGACGGGCCCGTGCTGCGTCAGCGTCAGTCCGCTAACCGACCAGACCACGAATAGTTGCACGATGGCGACCGGAGTCAGCCAGGCAGTCTCGAGAGTGAGGCCGCTGAGGGCATCCACCTGGCCGCCGACTCGCTTCTTGATGAATCCGTAGAGTCCGAAGGAGAGCGCGATCACCACGGCGATCCAGGGGAAGCTGCCGTAGCCGACCGCGATGATGACAATCGCGACGGCCGAAATCCCGACCGCGACCCATTGCGCGGGTCGCAGCCTCTCGCGCAGTAAGACGACGCCGAGCAGCACCGTGAAGACCGGGTTGATGAAGTAGCCGAGCGCTCCCTCGACCACACGATTGTTGGTAACGGCGTAGACGAAGACCTGCCAGTTGACGTAGATCAGCAGGCCGGCGACCGCCATCGTGAGCAGGATGCGCGGCTGGCGGACGAGAGAGAGCAGGCGCCCCCAGCCGCGCGTGACGGTCAGAAGTACGAAGCAGAAGACGAGCGAGAACAGGATTCTGTACGCCACGATCTCGAACGCGCCGGTCGGCCGCAGCAAGAGGAAGTAGACCGGCAGAAAGCCCCACAGCACGTAGGACCCGAGGGCGAAGAGCAGACCGGACGTGAACCGCTTGGGCTCAACTTCGGGCGTGGTCACCTTGCGAGCGTATCGGCGCCCGAACGCACGAAAGGCCCCGACGGACGAGCCGCGAGGCCTTTCGGCAGGATCTCGCCAGAATGCGGCGGGATTAGCAGCCGGTGAGTGGCTGCTGCTGAACTACTTAACGACGACCGCGAGCACGTCGCGCGCGGACAGGATCAGAAGATCGTCGCCGCCGTACTTGATCTCGGTTCCGCCATATTTGGAGTAGATGACCTTGTCGCCGACGACCACGTCGAGCGGGACGCGGTTGCCGTTGTCGTCGATGCGACCCGGACCGACCGCGACGACCTCGCCCTCTTGGGGCTTCTCCTTCGCAGTATCAGGAATCACGAGACCCGACGCGGTGACTTGCTCCGCCTCGAGCTGCTTGATGACAATGCGATCTTCGAGCGGCTTGATGGAGACCGACACGGTTGACCTCTTTTCTGAAACTCAGGGGTTGGCACACTCCCTTCGAGAGTGCCAGACCAACTATAGGCCTTCCGTTAGCAGTCCTTCAATGCGAGTGCCAGCCGATGTGTCTTGTTCGCGGCATCCACCCGTTAACGATTCAGGATGGAGCGCCGATTCGACCGGGCACCTGTGCCCTGGGACGTGGGGGCCGGTCCCATTCGTTCTCAATCCTTGACGACGTGGACGGGCCGGCCCTCACCGCGACCAAATCGAGGATGAGCGGCGGGTCAGCACACGGAACACGGGGATCTCACGGCCTTCGCACTCTCGCATCCTTGCTTTGGTCGGGGAGACAGCGCGACGCGAGCAAGTAGCGTGAGCGGAATGGATGTCGCCGAGCTCCGCGCGCTGCTCTCGACCGACGGGCTCCGGCTCCTTGACGAGGTCGGACCGATCGAGGCGACCGCAGACCTGGTGCGGATTATCTCGCGATTGCGGGCGGCCGGGCATGCGGGTGATGTCGTGGCGGCCGTGCTCGGTCAGGCCCGGCTTCGCGCCAAGGCCAGGGCGAAGTTCGGCGAGTTCGCCAGCCGGATGCTCTTCACCCCCGACGGCCTCGAACAGGCGACCCGGCTCAGCATCGCCTCGCTACACGCCGGTCGTTTCGCGGCCGCCGGGATCGACGTGGTCGCCGACCTCGGCTGCGGCATCGGAGCCGACGCGCTGGCCATGGCGGCTCTCGATATCGGCGTGTTGGCCGTCGAACGCGACGAGGTGACCGCCGCAATCGCAACCTTCAACCTCGCGCCATTCGAGGGCGCCCGCGTGGAACTCGGCGACGCGACGACGGCCGACCTCGCCGGCACCGGAGGGGTGTGGCTCGATCCGGCGCGACGCGCGCACGGATCTCGACTCAACAACCCCGCTGACTGGTCGCCGTCGCTCGACTGGGCTTTCGATCTGGCGCAGACGCTCCCGACCGGCATCAAGCTCGGCCCTGGACTCGATCGCGAGTTGCTGCCAGACGGCACGTTGACGCCGACGCCGATCGAAGCACAGTGGGTCTCCGTCGATGGAAATGTCGTCGAGCTTGCGGTCTGGAGCGGGGTGCTCGCGCGGCCGGGGGTTGGTCGTGCGGCACTGGTCCTTAGGTCCGGGCAAGCGGCCGAACTCACTGCCCCGCACGACAGCGAGGACGCCGAGGTCGGCGCGCTCGGCGAATACCTGCTCGAGCCGGACGGCGCGGTCATCCGGGCCCGCCTGATCGGCGACCTGGCACGCAGCCTCGGTAATGGCGAAGGTCACGACAGCGGGGCAGGGGGCCGGATGCTCGACCCGACGATCGCCTGGATCACCAGCGACACCGCGCCCCAGACGCCGTTCGGCGCCGCCTTCCGCGTGATCGAACGCTTCCCGCTGGACGCGAAGACGCTCAAAAAGGAGCTTGCGGCACGAGGGATCGGCGCCCTCGAAATCAAGAAGCGTGGGGTCGACGTCGACCCGGCTGCGTTCCGGGCTCGGCTCTCACTCAAGGGCGATCACGCCGCGACCCTGGTGCTCACGCGAATCGCGGGCGCACGGGTCGCGCTGCTGGCTGACCGGGTCTGAGTCTCTACTCAGGCAGCAGAAAAGCAGTCAGACACAAACGCCCGACCGCTTCAACGCAGCTCATTTACCGTACGATCCAACCGTTGCGAGTGCCCCGAAATAGAGGACGAGACTAACCAGCTGGATGATTCCCAGGATTACGCCCAAGACGAGGCCCACGATTCCGGCAATAAGACCGATCGTCTTCATCCAGCTCGGTGCGGCTGGCTCGGACTTCTTCGCCTTGTTGCTCACGATGATCGCGGCGATACCAGCGCCGATGCCGATGATGCCGGTCCAGCTGAACACGAAGCTCACGAGACCGAGCACGAAACCGACGATGCTCATCGTCTGTTTTGGGCCGGCCACCGCGGGGGTCGCGGCGTACGGGGAAGCGGCGGGGACTGTCGGAGGCGTGGGGGTTGCGTCGGTCATGTTGCAAATACTCCTTGTTCGATAGTCGTTAGCGAGGCCATCGTCGCAGCCTGAAAGAACGCTGTCAACCGGGGACAACGCTAGATTTCGGGGATGTTCCCCTTTTTGTCGCGCGAACTGTCAGCCGACGGACGAGTAGTTGCCCGACGACACAGCCGCGACGATGACCACGGCGTAGATGATCCCGACCAGGATGCCGAGGCCGATCAAGCAGTAGCCGATGATCGTCCCAGCCAAGGCAAGCGGACGGCCGCCCTGCCCGGTGCGCTTGATCTGCGACAGGGCGATGTGACCGCAGATGACGGCGGCCAGGGGGACGAGCAATGCGGCGATCAGCGCCACAATCGCGAGGGTATTGGTCGTCTGGGCCGCGGCGTACGGCTGCGATGCGTACGCGGGCGTGTCGCCGAAACCCGGCGCAGGGCTCGGCTGGGCGTGCGGATTGGGACGCGTCGGCGGCGTAAAAGCCGGCGGCACGACCACGACAGGCTCAACTGGAAGCACGGGAAGCACGGGAGGGACCGGAGGCGTGTCAGACATGAACGTCATGCTCCCACAACTCACGCCTGGATGGTGGTCACCGGTAGCGTCGAGTCGGCGCCGAACCCGAGCCCGGAGGGCTCGTGGCCCCGCGCGATGAGCCGCGCACCAAGGGCCGCGATCATGGCCCCGTTGTCGGTGCAGAGTGCCAGCGGCGGGATGCGCAGGGTGATGCCCGCTTCATCCGCGCGTTCCTGCGCCAAGGCCCGGATGCGCGCGTTGGCCACGACCCCGCCACCAAGCACCAGCCGAGGCACCTCGAGTCGCACGCACGCCGCGATCGCCTTCGCGGTGAGCACATCGGCGACGGACTCGCGGAAGCTGGCCGCGACATCCGGGATCGAGATCTCATCGCCGCGGTCGCGCGCCGCCTCGACCCAGCGGGCCACAGCCGTCTTGAGACCGGAGAACGAGAAGTCGTCGCGGTGCCGCACCTGATCTTTCGGAGCGGTCAGCCCGCGCGGAAAGCGGATGGCGAGCGGGTTACCGGACGCCGCGGCCCGGTCAATCTGCGGTCCGCCGGGATACGGCAGCCCGAGCAACCGCGCCACCTTGTCGAAGGCCTCACCCGCGGCGTCGTCGATGGTCTCGCCGAGTAGTTCGACGTCGTTCGCCAGGTCACGCACCAGCAGCAGCGCAGTGTGTCCGCCCGAGACGAGCAGGGCCACAGTCGGCAGTTCGAGCTCGTGCTCCGGCTCGTCGGGAGCGTGCAGGAGGTCGGCTCCCACGTGCCCGACCAGATGGTTGACCGCGTAGAGAGGGATGCCGAGCGAGATCGCCAGCGCCTTGGCCGCCCCAACGCCCACCATCAGGGCGCCGGCAAGACCGGGGCCGCTCGTGACGGCGATTGCGTCGAGATCGCTGAGCGTGACCCCGGCTTCGGCGAGCGCCGCCTCCATGGCCGGGCGCAGCGCCTCCAGATGCGCGCGCGCCGCCACCTCGGGCACGACGCCGCCGTACCGGGCGTGCTCGTCCATCGAACTGGCAATGGTGTTGGCGAGCAGTGTTGTCCCCCGCACGATGCCTATTCCGGTCTCGTCACAGGAGGTCTCGATGCCGAGCACCAGAGCTTCGGCGCTCACAACAACTCCGCCTTCATGATGTGCGCGTCGACCCCATCGGGCTGGTAGTACTTCGGCCGCGTCGCGATCTGCTCGAAGCCGAGCGACAGGTAGAGCGCCTCAGCGTTGGAGTTGTCGGCCCGCACCTCGAGGAACACCTCGGTCACGGCGCGGCAACGCGCCTCGGCGAGCATGGCGATCATGAGCGCGCGTCCGAGGCCACGGCGCCGGGCCTCCGGGGCGACGGCAATGGTCTGAATATCGGCCTGGCCGGAGCCGAGCGGCGCGAGCAATCCGGCATAGCCAGCGAGCTCGACATCCGGATGCCCCGACTCGCGCTCGTCAGCGACCAGGTAGTACCCGTGCCGCGAGTCGAGTTCTGCGCGCATCGTGCCCCTTGACCAGGCGTCGGACGCGAAGGTGCTGGTCTCAAGCCGCATGATCGCGTCGAGGTCGTCTATGGTCGCCCGCCGCAAGGGCGGGCCGAGCACCGAGTCAGCGGTCATCAACTGACCCGCTTCGGGCCGGCGGAGGGCGTGATGTCGGGCGGGCGCAGATACAGCGGCTCGCTCGGGCCGAATCCGCGGCCTGCAGCAAAGAGGCGCTCGCCGAGCATGCCGAGCGGGCCGGCGGGGATGGTCGCGGCATCCAGTCGGAGGTAGTCGGCGTAGTCGTCGATATCCGCCTGCAGCGCGTCCAGCGTGGCGAGAGATGGCCCAGCGACCCGGACAGGCAGCCCGAGTCGATCGCTCGCCAGGTACTTTGACCAGGCGACTTCGCGGCGACGCGCGTCGGTGACCACCAGCAGTGGCGCGACGAGATCGAGCGCGAGCGCGTCGTGCGAGATCAGCGGGACGACGGGCTTGCCGATACCGAAGGCGAAGGCGCGGGCGGCGGCGATCCCGACGCGCAGCCCGGTGAACGGGCCGGGTCCCATCCCCGCGACCACCCCGCTCAGCTCGGCCGGCGCGACACCCGACTCGGCCAACACGCGCGCGATCAGGGTGCCAATCACCTCGGCGTGACGGCGGGTGTCCGTCTCGTCTGCCTGCACCAGGATGCCGCGGTCGCGATCGACAACGGCGACGCTAGTTCCCGCTGAGGTGTCGATCGCGAGTAGCACGGGCTAGAGCCTAATCGCGGGCCGCGAGCGCGGCTTCGAGTTCGAGGCCGCGGGG